>DUMO01000044.1 GCA_012839865.1 Clostridiaceae bacterium | reverse complement strand
TAAGGAGCTGTTTTTATCATAAAAAACAATATCACTGATAAATGGATACATAGCCAATGTCTGTTTAATATATTCAGTAATTCTTAAATAATCGTAGTAGTTGGCGGAATGTTTGTTATCAATGGCCTCAATGGTTGGATCATTGCCAGTCTTGTAAATAAAACTGTATGCTTCATATACGTTTCGCTCCATCTCATTGTCAAACATTGACAACTCTTTATATCCATCATTTATTATATTGTCCCTTATTATATGGTATGCACTCAGGTAGAAAAACAGATACGAAATCATTGACAGAAATATTATAGTTAAAAATGCCGCTAATATTTTGAAAAAGGTTTTATTTAGTTTTATATGCATTTTTTACCGTTTCCCTTCCTTTCGTGCTTCTTAAATTCAGAGGATAATTATCCTTCTTTCGCTTTCCGGCAAAACAACATCAGGAAAACAGAACATCTGCAAAGTTTATGATGGATTATTTTTTATATATTTATAATTATCTATCTAAATATACTATACCAAAAGCTGATTGCAAGGTAAACCTCTAAGTTTTAGTTCATCAGTAAAAAATTTAACTTTTCATAATTTTTATGTATTTTATGGTACCTTTTCATTTATTAGTCACTCCGTATCATGGCTCCAAAAGAACTGCCATTTGCTACCGTCCAAAGGGTTTCATGCCCTGAATGCAAATTTTACAAGGCTTAAGCCCTTCCTTCTCCGCTTGTGATATTGTTATGGGGATCTTGCTCATTCTTAAATACATGCAGCCTTCCATGTGGTATCTCGTTCCTGTTTTAGTTTTATATATTTTTTGATTGCCTTTATATTCTTCGTCAAAATACTCCTCGCCCTTAACATCATATTCATTTTCATATACATTATTTTCACCGCTGTTTTCATTATTATTTTCATTATCACCTCCCTGGCTTTCATCTGCTGTCAGGCTATGGATGGCGTAAACCCCATAGCTTCCGTTCAGCCATGCCTTCTCTACTGCCCACTTTCTGATAACGATTTCCTTTGCAGAAAAAAAGGGAATGCTTAAACCGGTTTTATATTCAACAACTATCACAACTTCATCCTGCCCGGGTATATAGCCGATTTGACTGCATTTTGCCAGATATAAGCCGCTATTCTGCCTTAATTCTAATTCAGACACACTTGAAGGAAATGAAATAAAAGTAATCTCAAGTTGGTCCGGGGAAAGCCATGTATTGGCAATATGATTTTTCATTAGTGAAGATGCTGCAAGATACTCTGCCTTGTGTTTTATATCAAAATATACCTTGGAAATTTCCCTGGCGGCAAACCAGTCCAAGCCTCTTTCCAGCAGGTTTTCTCCAAATTGGCCAATTAAATTTTTAAAGTCATCAACACTGGCATTACCGCTTATGATTTTGGCAAGGGTTTCTGAATATACGTTTGAATTATCATCCAGAACAGCATTTCCCATGTCTTTGAATTCTTCAATTAGTATGCTTTGAACATCAACATCATTGGGGATATAATCATCTTCCAGTTCATTGAGATAAGCTATCGGATAGCAGCTTGTGGCAAGCTGCTTTGCAGTTTCCACTACTGCATTGTCAAGAATTATGTTAATGCTTGCAATCTTGATGAAAAAGATCAGAAACAAAAATAAACACACAAAAACAGGAAAAGTGAGGCTCGCCTCAACTGTTAAGGCCCCTTTGCAGTTGTTCTTTTTTATTGATTTGAATAGTAATTCATTCCTCCTCATGCAGCTTTACCATCCTTTTCTTTCAGGATTGTTTCCCATGCGATCCTAGTACCCTGCATATACCTCTGTCGATATTACGTAACGACCGTTCCGAAACCTGTTTATACCAACTTTTTCCAATTGGAGAAGGGGCAAAAACCAAAGATTGATTTCCACATTTGCCTGGCAACGAATTACCGTACCGTACTGCCTTATATGAAATTCAGGATTTGACTGCTTTATGTTTGCATGTATCAATTGCACTATATTATCTATCTGCTCATCTTCATTTACAACCGCCTGAAAAAGGAGAAATATTCCAAGGTGGTCGGGATAGCTGATTTTAACAGACTGTATGGAAGGACTCAAGGCAATATTTTTACCGTTATAAAGAAGGTACATGTCATTGCATGAATCCAGGAATCCTTTCCCCAACGAATAAATCAGGCGGAATACAGGGTGTGGATTCTTGCTCGTACAAAAATTGTCTATGCTGTCGACTGCAAACCTCAAAAACCATATGCTTCCAAAAGTTTTAACAATATTGTCAATCTGCTTTTCTCCGCCCCATAATATATACTCGGCTTCTCCCTTATGGAAGAAATGTCCCCTCTCCACCTCTGATGTAAAATAGGTAAACCGGTCCAGTATGTATTCTACAACAAATACTTTTTCCATTGCTGCATTGAAGATACCCTGCAAGCTGTCCAAAAAACTTATAATCCCGTCATTCTGTATTTCAGCTCTTCCTTCATCCTCATTTTCAAATAAAGATGGTTCGCCCGTTCCATAATCTTCTCCTGTTTTCAGACTGTTTTCAAGAAGCAGATCACCAGCCAGTGTATTTAAAAATTGACTCTGGAGATTGCCAATGCTTTGCTCAAGTTCCGACAGCAGCAAATTTTCTCCGGAATCAACAGGCTTTTCAGATTCATCATTTACAGGTTCACTTACCTCTATAAGGTACATGCCTGTAAGCTCGAAACTATTAACCAAAGTTTCAATCTCTTTATCAATTTCCCAGATTTTATCTTTGGTTTCATTGATTTGCAATTCCAAACACCAAAGTTCATTTTGGGCATCGCAAAGCTCCGCATCAATTTGTTCCAGGCCGAATTTATCCAGCTGGCTTTCATAAAAATCCAATTCTTCTCTTAGATTTTCAACATTAATTTCAAGCAGTTCAATAACGTCTTCATTTAGTTCATAATCTTCTTTCAGTTCATATATTTTTCCCTCCAAAATGCCAATCTCGTTTTTTATGACATCTATATTGTTCTTCAGCCGGTTTATATTTTCAATGTCATTTTTCAATCTATCAATCTTGTCCTGCACTTGATCATACTCGTTGTAAAGGCTGTTCAAATCAACCGTCAATTTTTCCTTTTCATTAAGAAGCCCATCAATGACACTTACGAGCCTTGCAAGTTCCCTCCTGTTTATCTCTATATCAGCATCCAGTGCGTTTGAAAAATCCATTACTTTATCAAATTCTGAATTTTGAGTCATATTTATTACTATTTCAGGATCTTCCTCCATTACACTTTTACTGAATTCACCAGAATCTTTTTGGGCTTCAAGATAATCCTCCAATGGTTCAACTATGGCTCTGTTCATTTCCTTAAGTTCATTCAGCGCACTCAGCATCTTTTTCATGTTTTCCGGTTTTTTATCACTGCAAAGATTCTTTATCTCAGTTAATTTATTATTGGTTTGGTTGATTTGCTTTTTCAAAACATTTCTTTTTTCCCTCACTACTTTTTCTTTCCTGGAAAATTCAAGTTTCTTAAAAATACCTGAAGCCTTGAACTTGTCCACAATACTTTCCATTATGGTCACAGGTGCTTTATATTTCATATACTCGACAATCTGGCTTTTTATAACATTCCTGTCGGATATATTCATAAAACCTTCAATGTCGATATTTTCCGGGCTTTCATCAATATAATAACGTATATAACCAAATGAACTGTTAGTTTCAACCCCCAGATTGAGCTTTAGGTATTCCAAAAACATATTTCTTTTATTTTCGTAAAATTCTCCGCCAAATACATCTATTGCAAAAAGGCCATAATCTCCGACCAGATCTTTGTTGTAGGATGCCAAAACTGACCTGGCTGCAGAGGATACGGCATTTTCCACCTCTCTTTGGGCAACCAGTATCCTGGAAATATCCACTATCAATCCGACAACAGTTAATATACTCAACAGTATAAGGCACTGAAAAACGGAAACCGACCCTTTAGAGCTTCTGAACAGCATTCTATCATCCCCCCTTGCAAAAATGAAATAATACACAGGATTACTTAAGCTAAAATCATTTTTAATAGCATCAACCACAATGGGAGCTTATGGCATAAGCTTTTCCTTAAGCTCCTTTATCTTTTCTTCTATATTCAACTGTCTGCCAAACTTGTGAAAATACTCTACAGCAAGATCTATGTTGCGGATATATTCGGCTGGATCTGAAACAGTGGAAACACCGGTGGCTGAAATTTTGACGGTTTCGCAGTCTGTAAACAATCCTTTTATGAACCCAAAGGGCACTTTTACTTCTTGAGTTATAGTTACCTTTAACTGTCTTTGTATCAGGTTGTTTGTGAAGCATATTTCCAAATCCGCGGAAACAGGTTTTATAATAGATCCTGATAAACCCTTGATTACAACCTGTCTGATTTTATCAATCCTGGCATTGCTGCTGCCTGCACCGTTTACTGGGTTTTCCTCCCCCAAATGCAGGATTTCATGATAAACCGTGCTTCCATCAAAGAAAATGTCATTGTAGATTGAATCTTTTTCTATTCCGTAATCTATTTTTCCTGTTTCTATGTCCATTCTGACGTCCACCCATGCTGCAGCTCCAAGCCTGGCTGCTTTTGATACCGTGCTTTGAAGAAAGGAATGATGAAACATTATTAGACAGCCATAAATAATTAGATAAATAACCAGAATCAAAGTTGTAATTACTATAGAAGCTTCTACGGTAATACTGCCTTTTTTATTGAAAATCCTTTGGTCATTGCGCACCCCACAGGATTGCCAGGGCGGAATCTGGCTGGCTTTTTTTATAATAAACCCCTGACCCGGCAATGGATTTGCGTAGGAGTACTTGATTACATACCTGGTTTTCCTGCGGATTCGGGTTCTTCCAATAAAAAGGCGCCAAATTATCAGATTTTTGCAGGCATCTATTACACTCATCAAACACGCCCCCACTTTATAACCATTTATAGTATGTGGTATTTATTTTATATCACAATTGGTAAAATTTAAAGAGATTTTCCATTATTTTATCAGATTTTTTAGAATTTTTTGTTACTGTTCCGGCAGAAGCAGCAATAAATCAAGACAGGCTATCTTCCAGGACGTGGTAGTTATACAGACCTGTAACCTTGTTTTTTTCTTTATAATCAAACAAAATTACATTTCTTTTTAAATCAAATGAAAAAATGTCATAATCGAATAGTTCAAAATGGACATTTTTGTATATTTGCTTTGCAGGGCAGCCTTTATAGGCAGGAAGATATGTATGGATATTTTTTTCGTTCCTTAAAAAATCAAAGCATTTGTTATGAAACGCCATATCGGTGATTTTGTTTATTTTTTCAGGCATTTTTCCCGCAGGAAATGCTCTGAGAAAGTCAAACCTCATAAGGTCCTTCAATATTTCTCCATGTGCTTTGCTGAATTCATTTTCTATAAAAGAAAACAATGAATCATACATGCTTTGTAGAGTTGCAGGCCTGTCCAATTGACCAGTTTCTCTTAAGTAGACGGAAAAATCATAATAGAAATCAAAGGGGGTTTTATAAAGTCTTCCTGTCAAATATTTAAGACTCTCCGCAAACCTTCCGCTGTTATAATAACGCTCCAAAACTTCCTCAATATTTTTAAGCTTTGCCAATTCATCAAAAGTGATAAAATTATTTGAAAGGATCTCATAAGGGGGATAATCCCGGTATATTATTCCATACTTTTCGGCATCTTTTCTAAGCCCCGAACCTTTCAGCAATTTGAGGAAACCCAGTTGCAAATTATGGGCTGATAAGTTGTAAACATCATTAAAGGATTTTTTGAACAATTCATATGTCTCATAGGGCAATCCCGCTATAAGGTCCACATGCACATGAATATTCCCGGGCTTCAGCAACCTTGCAATATTGGAAAATACCCTGTCAATGTCCGTCTTTCTGTTAACTGCCAGTAAAGTTTCAGGGTTGGTGGATTGTATTCCTATTTCAAATTGAATCAGCCCGGCAGGAGCAGATTGCAGTATTTCCAGCATCTCATCATCAAAAAGGTCACCTGCAGCCTCAAAGTGAAAATTAATGCCTTCTCTGCAGTTTTCAATTACAAATTTGAATATTTCTTTTGCTCTTTTCTTGTTGGCATTAAAAGTCCTGTCCACAAATTTGATCTGACCTATATCTTTTTTTAGCAACCATGTGAGTTCAGATTTCACCCTCTCAAAATTTAAATACCTGACTCCGGAGCAGGTGGATGAGAGGCAGTAACTGCATGAAAAAGGGCAACCTCTTGATGCCTCATAGTAAATAATCTTATTTTTCGCTTCGTTAATCATTTCTTCAGTGTAAGGAAAAGGGACATCATCAAGAGAGTGTTCAACGTTGTATGAATTTACGATTTGAATGGCGTTTTCATCCCGGAAGCTCAAGCCGGGTATTACACATGCCTCTTTTTTTTGGCTGATCACTTCCAGCAAATGTCTGAAGGGTTTTTCCCCTTCTCCGGAAATGACGCAATCGATGAAATCATGATCATTGAGAATTTCATCCGCATTAAATGATACTTCCGGACCGCCCAATACTATTTTCGACTTTGGCATTACTTTTTTTATATCTGATGAAAGCTTGATTACATACTCAATGTTCCATATGTAGCATGAAAACGCATATATATCGGCTTTTTCAGCAATCAGCAATGAAAGTATGGAGTTAATTTCATCATTTATGGTGAATTCCATGACCTTTATTTCGCCACTGATGTCTCTGCAGGCTTCCTTAAGATACCACGGGGCCAGGGATAAATGTATGAACTTTGAGTTTAAAGCCGTTATTATTGTCTTCACAGTAAACCTCTTGAATACTTTGCTTTTGAGGTTATTATACAGCCGCAGCCGGAAAGTATCAAGGCACAGAAGCTGATTTTATATGCGATATGGCACTGATACTGTTATATATGGCAATTAAATAAAATGTATGCAGATTTTAAACTTCAGTCGAATGAAATGTGTGCAGAATAATAGCAAATGGCTTTATACATATATTTCATTTATGCCGCGCCATCCTGAATTTGCCGCAATTCCAGTACCAAAGCCGGGTTGTGAATTTAGTAATATGAGATTTTTATTCTACCGCATCAAATTGCACCACTCGAGAATAACATCCATGAAGAAATGGCCAAAGCGCTTCTTCCCCACGTTATCCGCGGTTTTCAGTTTTGTAGTGGCCAATACTTCTCCGCTTAAGTAAAATGACACATTTCCCACTTCTATGTTTGAATAAACAGGAGCTTTGATCTTCCCGGGCAACTGAACCTTTTTTTGTATTAATGCGGCTTCATCTTCTCTGAGAGGAAGTATTACACCCTCCACAGGTACTATTGTTGTCCTGGTCTTGAGTCCGTTTTCCACCGGGAGCTTGCAAAGAACCTCATCAGGAGATAAAAGAGTGTAAAATTTATAATTGTTAAATGCATAATCCAGAATAGCCTTGCTGGACCGGGCTCTTTGGGTTCTGCTGCTGCAATTTAATACAACCGATATAATCCTCCAGTTTTCCCTTGTGGCCGATGTGACAAGGCACCTCCCCGCTTTGCCGGTATATCCGGTCTTGACGCCGTCAGCCCCTTGGTAAACAGTCAGCATTTCATTTGTATTGTACAGATTTCTGTCTTTAATATTGATGGATACCGTAGAGACTATTTTTGAAAAAACAGGATTTTCAAGAGCGTATCTGGTAATAAGGGCAAGGTCATAAGCTGTCGAATAATGACCTTCCATATCAAGTCCATGGGGCGACTTGAATTGAGTATCATACGCACCTAATTCCCTGGCCTTTTTATTCATCATATCAAGAAAATTTTCAACGGTTCCGCCAATATGTTCTGCAATTGCAATTGCCGCGTCATTCCCCGATTTTATCATCATCCCGTACATAAGGTCATGGAGGGATATTTGCTCGCCAATTTTAAGATTTACACGGGAACCCCATATTGATGCCGCCCTTTCGCTGACAGTAACCATATCGTTCAGGTCTCCGTTTTCCAGTGCCACAATTGCTGTCATAATTTTTGTGGTACTCGCTATCGGTACTTTTGAATATGCATTTTTTTCATAAAGCACTCTTCCTGTAACCGTGTCCATAACGATTGCCGCTTTTGCATCGATATCCGGCACCTTGCCGGCAACCTGGCCGGAGAGGTCGTAAATTGCACCAACAAAAGGTTCTTCTTCAAATTCATTTGCCTTTACATGGCAAAACAATGCTAAACAAAAAAATATGCTTATGAAAATACAAAGCCGTAGTTTAAGTTTCAAAGCAAAATCCCACCCGGTATTTTTATATTTGGAAATTTAAGCACGATATATTTATATGATTTCGCAGAAAATAATATTATTGCAATTTCTTTATAAAACAAGGCCAGCCAAATCTTTCTACTAATATTTAAATGCTATCTGTGCAAAATACATATCGAGGAGGTGATATTGTGGCAAACAACAACAGCAAAACTTCATTCGAACAAATGAAGTATGAAGTTGCAAACGAAATTGGCGTTAACCTCAAACAGGGATATAATGGTGACCTTTCCTCCAGAGATGCTGGAAAAATAGGCGGAAACATCGTTAGAAAAGTATTTCAATCTTACACTGGAAATCAGTATCCTGTAGAAAAAAAGGGCGACATGGCAAGATAAGCAGTTAAATTAATAAAACAGCAGGAAATTGAGTTTCCTGCTGTTTTAATTTTCAAGAATTTTTACTTTTGCAAAAAGAAGGTGAACAGATGCTTGTTGCTTTCGTACGCACATTAATTTTATATATACTTGTTGTACTGGTAATGAGACTTATGGGCAAACGCCAGGCAGGTGAACTTCAGCCCTTTGAGTTTGTTGCCGCCATAATGATATCGGAACTTGCGGCAATACCCATGCAAAATACAGGTATTCCTCTTATAAACGGTATAATCCCGATTCTTACACTTCTGTTTGCACAAATTGCCCTGTCATTAATTTGCCTAAAAAGCAATATAGTCAGAGGCCTTATATACGGGAAGCCTGTTATATTGATTGAAAATGGCAGGATACAGGAAAAAAATCTCAGAAAGGAAATGTACACCTTGATTGACTTGATCGAACAGCTAAGAATGAAAAACATGCATAATATAGCCGATGTTGAGTTTGCAATACTCGAAACCACAGGCCAGATCAGCATAATACCAAAATCCCAAAAAAGGCCTGTAACCCCTGAAGATTTGAACATCCCGACAAAATATGAAGGTATGTCGCTGACTATAATACTTGATGGCGAGGTAATATTGAAAAACCTTGAAAAGGCCGGATTGACTGAGGATTGGCTTCAAAATGAACTGAAATCCAAGGGTATAGGGAGCACAAAGGATGTGCTTTATGCAAGCCTTGATACGGAAGGCAATCTTTTTTGCCAGGAAAAAATGTCAGGAGGGAGTAGCAGGCATGCAAACAACTAAAGTCCTTATTTCATTGGCTGTAATTGCTTTAATAATCGGGGGCACAGGTTTATATTCATATTTCAAAATCGAAACTTCATCAAAAGTGCTTGCAGCTGATATTGAAGAAATTGAAACCTGTTTATTTGATTCAGACTTTTCAAATGCTGAAAACAGGCTGGAGGAATTTAAGGAGAAATGGGCAAAAATAAGAGAATGCTGGTCAGTAATAACAGACCATTTTGAAATAGACAATATAGACACTGCAATCTTTAAAGCCGACCGTATGATAAAGGCGCGGGACAGGTCCGCTTCATTGGAGGAAATTGCTTCCCTTTTGCATCTAATCAGGCATTTGCCGGAAACAGAATCATTAAACATTAAAAATGTATTTTAAACATTTCGCCAGGATTTATTGTTTCTATTAAGTATTAAAACAAAAATTAAAACAGTTGCAAACAAAATAACTGCAGTAGATAACAAGACTTTGCTAAAATCCATTAAATGCCGGGCAGTTCCAACATAACTGAAAATGCCAAACATTGTAAAAGCCATTGCTGAAAGAATTTTCACCACATGATCAGGAATTTTCTTATTTAGTGTGGAGCCAAAGGCTACACCCACCCCATTTGCTATCAGCATACCGGTAGTTGTGCCCAGTAAAACCAAAACCGGATTTGGCAGTCCGGCTGAAAGTGAAACGGCTGCCAGCTGGGTCTTGTCACCCATTTCTGCAAGAAAAAAAGCTATGGTTACTGTAGCAACGGGTCCAAAAGAGGATTTGGCATCACATTTTTCTTTTTCCGAGTCGGATTGCAATGTCCAGATTCCAAACCCTATAAAGGACAGTGACGCAATTATCTTTACAATATCAATATAAGTGGACAGAATTTCCTTTAAAAAGTATCCTGCAGCCACTGCCAGGCCCTGATTTAACACGGTCCCCAAAAAAACCCCCAGCATAACTTTCCTCGGGCTGTACCTGGCTGTAAAACACATTGACAAAATTTGCGTCTTGTCTGCCATTTCAGCAAGGGTGATAACCCCGGCTGATATAAAAAAAGGTGCTACACTTTCCAAAATGCATACTTCCTTTCTCATTTGTATGACATTTTATAATTGCTGATGAATTAAATCATTTTTCATTCACAGCATTTAGTTTAAACAATAAATGATATTCTAAAACAATGATATATAGAAGCGGAAATTTATTTATATTTAAAGCACTTTCCTGTTTATATCAATAGACCTGAAATTGCGGTAATATGAACAATGAGCTTCAATATATTTATTTTATATGTTTTTATATATGGAAATCGTAACAGCAAAAACACAAACAGGAAATTTTACATATTGACCAAAGGAGACGGTTTATGTATAATTATTAATTGCAAGGGCGTTTAACTCAGTTGGTAGAGTGTCATCTTGACGTGGTGAAAGTCACAGGTTCGAGTCCTGTAACGCCCACCATAAAATGGGACCCAAGTATTGATACAATGTTTGGGTCTTTTTGTATTGCCTTAAAATAGCTAAAATGCTTGGTTTAGAGAAGTGCCAAAGATGAATACAATGGATATAATTGATTCTCGGGTAACCATATTGCAGGACAGCTACGATGTTGTTGTGATAGGAGGCGGCATTGCAGGTGTTTCTGCAGCTGTCAGCGCTGCAAGAAATGGTGCCAGGACCCTATTGGTTGAAAAGCACCCGTGATATTATGATGCTGCCCACAATGCCGCAGTTGCGCACTATAAGAAGAATTAAAGGGAAAAATGATTTTACTGCTATTGACAGGAAGGAATATTCCGATGCTATTGGATGGGTCAGTGATTTTCGCAGTGTAGGAAAACACTATCAGATTCCATATTCTGCATTATATAACGAAAGGTTTGATAATCTGTTGGCAGCCGGCCGCATTATCTCTGCGCCATTGGGAGATGGTTGGGAAGTAGCTCGTGTAATTCCATGCTGTGCCTTAACTGGTCAGGCTGCCGGTGCCGCAGCAGCTATTGCTGCTATAGAAGGTATATCTGTAAATTTGGTTGATGTTGATAGAATTAAAGTGACATCCCCTCCGGCAAAGAAAACACAAAAAGATTAATTAAGGCATAGTACTGATTCGGATCTGTTGTACAAACATATATAGAAAAAATCTATAATCGCTTATAGAACTTTGAAGATGCGCCTTTGAACTGAAAATGCACCCGCATTCATACACGAGACATCGCTAAATTGTATTAAAGTTATGGCAATGAGACAGTTGTTGCCGCAGATTGCATACTGCGGCTTTTTTATGCGAAAAAAGCCGGCCTTGCAATTAACAACCGGCTTCAATAAGGTATTAAGCTCTCCTCATGGCTGCTGCCTTTCTTGCAGCATTTTCGAGTCTTTCCATGGAATACTCAAAAAACTCTTTATAAGCCTGGCAATAATAATTCAACACCGGTTTCCCATCCATAAAAGGCTCCCTGCTCCTTCTGCATCCCCCGCGGCAAATGGTAAACCAACGGCAGCTTTTGCACTCCGGGCTTTGGTGTTTTGAAACCTCCACAAACTTTCTTGCATTTTCCGAAAATCGCAGTTCCTCAAAACCTGAGTCCACAATATTTCCCATGTACCATTCATCCAACACATAAAAATCACATGGATAAACTCCGCCATCCGCTTCAATGACAAACTGGCAGTTGCATATTCCCATCATTCCACAGACTTCAGGAAGATAGCCCATAATCATTCCCACCAGGTTGTCAAAATACCGTATGCTAAAGTAATTATCCCCCATGAAATCCTTATACCATTCGTCAAAAAGGTTTTTCAGAAAGTAAGCAAATCTTTCCGTGGACAGTGAATATTCATACCGCCCCGGCTCTTCGCCAAGAGGATCAAGACATGGGATAAACTGCAGAAACCTGAAATCATTTTTCTTGAAAAAATTGTATATCTTTTTCACATGGCGGGCTACATAAGAATTAACTACACACAGTATATTATATTCAACCTTGTATTTGCTAAAAAGTTTGACAGTATTCATCACTTTATTGAAGGTGCCCTTTTCCATATGGTCAACCCTGCCGGCGTCGTGTATATCCGGAGGCCCGTCAAGGGATAATCCTACCAGAAAATTATTTTCTGCCAGAAATTCAGCCCAGTCTTCGTCTATCATTACCCCATTCGTTTGTATTGAATTGTTAACCGGCAAATTCTTCACATTGTATTTATTTTCAAATTCAATTAATTTTTTATAAAAGTCAAGTCCTGCAAGAGTGGGTTCTCCACCCTGAAAGGCCAGAATGCAATTGCTGTCTGCAAAAGCAAGAGCTTTCTCAACCATCTTTTCCAATGTATTATAACTCATGATTCCGTAAGACTCTGTCATTCTTTTTTCTGCAATTGAGTGGTAAAAGCAATACCTGCATCTTAAATTGCATAGACTGGAAGCAGGTTTAATCAACAAACTGAGGGGCGGCATACTGTCTCTTCCTTTCATATAAAAGCTAATGTACGCTCAAGTATGGAATGCAATAATTATACCTCTATTTTTTATGTTTGACAAATATCAGAAGCCGGATATTTCAGCTTTGAGCAATAAGCTCCAACACTGCTTTCCATGGCATTGTTAATGGTAACACAGCGTAAATGAATTGTATGCAGAAAAAAGCTATTTGCGAAGTAAATCCAGCCAAAAGCGAGCGGGGCTCGATACCCCAAGCTTTTCTAAGAACTAGGCTCTTATTGTTCTGCATATATTTCATTTCAACAGCTTCTCTTCCTTACCGGTAATGGGTTGCAGTATTAGAGTTCATCATTGTAAATCTCTTGATTGAACACTGACCTTAAGATTAAAAATGCACGTGCACCAGCCAGAATTTTATGTCCTTGTTGCTCCAGCCTAAATCCCACGGTACTCTGTAACGATCTGTATTGTGGCTGTTAACAAGGGGATAGCCCTTGGAATCCCATCCGGTAACAACCGAAATATGCACCACTTTCCCGTTTTTCTCATAAGCCACAAAATCTCCGGGTTGAAGGTAGAATGCCGCCTTATATACCTTTTCGTATGTACCGTATGCAATAAGGGAAGCTCTTCCGCTATACAGCATATAATCCTTGAAAGCTGCAGCATTTACCCAGGCTTTGCTGCCTTCCTTGTCATAATTCCAGGTGTAGTTTTTCTTGAACTTGCCTCCTTCAAAGAGTATCTGGGATGCGAAATTGGCGCAATCTCCACCCAATGGGTTATAATTTTTGTACCTGGAATTGTATTCAATGCCATACCTTTCATCCGCCGCAGCTCCGCAGTATTTGTCGGCATACTCGACAGCGCTTTGCTGGCGTTTGCTGATGCTTTTATTTTCAAAGTTCCTGCTTAAAATAAAATTCGTAATCTGAACGCTTTTTATTTCATCCAGGTTCAGGGAATCAGCAAAAGGATCGGTGTACCACTCCCTGGTAATCAGCCACTTTTCCCCTGCCGGGACAATATCCATTGAATGATATGTACCTATTCTGAAAAGATTGGTCTTTTCGGAATCATTGATATAACTGTATATATATGTGGTGGTAGCTGCGAAATTTATCCTGTACCCTCCCTCTCTTTCCCTTACCCGTACTTTATGAATCACGGTTTTGATACTGTTAAATCTCACGCCCTGTTTTTCCGACCATTTATGAAGATATTTTGCTCTTTTGAGTTCATGCTCATAAGCCCAGACACCAAGCCTGGTTTTATGGTTGTAAATCTGGCCCAGGGCTTCTGCATCATTTAAAAGTATTGCATTGTTTCTTAAGTCAAACATGTTTAATATTTCGTTTTCAATTTGATTGTTATTCATTGCTTCAATGGTTTCAGGCAAAATCATATCAATCCATACAAAGGCAATCAGCAGAATAATTGCGCTTGTGATGGCATAGAAAGAAAACCTTCGGATAATAATTATCATACTGCAATCCCCTTAACACACATATACTGGCGCTTTACACAAGTTGTACATCAAAACATGCATTTTCCAAATCACTTTTTCTTTTGTATATTAGATTTGTCTTAAAAAGTGATAAACAGCCCGGGTCAATCTTCCACAATAATAACCAATCCATAGGGCGGACATGTAATAAGCCTTATGAGCTTTGATAAAATTATATGTTTTACAAGACGGAATAATAATTAAATTGTGATGTTTAAGTATCCATGGGACAGTCTGTGTCCGTTATAATAAGGCCTGTCCCTGGGATGCAAGAAAATGGTTGCTATTTTTTGAAAGGTTTGCACAGGTCTTTATAAATCCTCATCCGGTAACTGAAGTCATTGGCCTTGGCCTGGTTTTATCAAGGATGTTTTTGAAAAATATTATTAATATTCTCTATAGCAAATCCTTTTTCAGTAAGCCCGTCTACTATTTTATCAATTTTGGGCGTGTCATATAAATTGAAATGCAGCAATATAATAATCCCGTTCTTACTGTTTTCCAACACATGATTTACCACTTCGTCCACTATAGGACCGGAAGGTTCATTGATATAGTCGTGTCGTGCAATAACACTGCTATATGTTTCAAGGGACCAACCGATGGGAATATACCCGCATTCAGCTACAATCTCCAGAACTCTCTTGCTGTTGTGTCCTCCTCCGCCGGGCAGCCGGATATATGGGAATTCTTCCTTCATTTTTTTCACATATTCTTCTCCGAGAATTCTCCCGGCAACTTTTTCCCAGCCGGTTATCTCCTTTTTTATTTCATCACTTGAAAGTAAATTCAATGTCTTATGGGATTTGGTGTGGTTGCATATAAAATGACCTTCTTCCACAGCTCTTTTCCATATGTCGGGGAAATATTCAAGGTAATCTCCCACTGCAAAGAAAGTGCTTTTAATGCCCCTGTCTTTTAAAACATCCAATACGGTTGTGATTGATTTTCCATCATAACCGTCGTCAAAGGTAAGGTAAACAACTTTTTCATCAGTGTTGCCCCAGTGAATAGGTTCTCTGATGTTGCCTGCCTGCCCGCTTGTATTGCTGCTTTCGGAATCCGGTGAAGGTGAAGGCGTAACAGAAGGCATTGGAGTAGCTTCAGCACCTCCATTTGGGTTGTTTGTCGGTGTCGGTAAAGGCGTATCCTTTTCTCCGCCAGGAATGTTATCAGCCGGTGCAGGTGTCTGGTCCGGAATATTTCCCGGCGTTGCTGCAGGGGTGGAAGATGCGTCTGTCTGGGACGTGGGAGTGCCCGGGATATCCAAATTGGTATCGGCGGGGTCAGCACCATGATTGTTTTCAACATAGGCAGGTGTTGTTAAGTCAAATAACCCAAACCTGTTTTCTGTTGTTTGGAAACAAACAAGGAATAATCCAACCTCAAGACCCATTACGAAGGACATGAAAAATTTCCTTAATCTGTTTAGCAGAGCACCCGAGCTATTTAGCATTTGACCCTTACCCACAAAAAAAATAATTACTCCCCGTAAATTTTAAAACTGCCATAATATCAAAAAGACTGCGGTTTGAAATTCGACCCGCCACCTTTTAAAGAGTTTTGGGATATTACAAATTCAGGGAGTGATTGTTAAATTCGCATTACCTTTCTCTTTAATCAAGCCTTTTAACATTTTAATATTTAAAAAAGCAAATTTCAATACTTTCCCGGAAAATTTCACCTCATTTTTCTCCAGCCTTTAGGGTACAGATTTTTCAAAGTTCCGCCCATTTGCTTTCCCCAGCCTGCAGTATGCCCGTCCACACAAACGGCCCACAATCCCGTATCGCCGTCAATCATCAATGTTTCACCCTTAAGATACTTCAAAATCTGAAGGCTCTTTGATGAAAAGTTTATGGAGCGCTTGAAATCATCCATTTTGAGGGCGGTTACCAGTGAATGGGAGGGCTCAAATAAGTTGCCTTTGTAACTTCCAAGATACCAGCCAAACTTGGCAACTTTCAGTCCTGTAAGGTCCGGAGCCTTAACAGGCAGGCAATACAGGTTGTCGCCATGCCTTTGGAAGTATCCTTCTATTTTTATATTGAGATTTTCATTCATAAAGGCAAGAAAAGCATCTTTTCCAATAAAATCATTTTTTACCTTGTTGCCGGTGTCCCACTTGTTGAAAGTACTGATTGCACTACCTTCAGCATATTCTTTTTTTACAGTTTCCGAAGCGGCTACAGAACCCCTGGAAATCTCTTTTCGGCCAATAAGAGCCACATAATGCCCTTCACCTTCTATTTTATGGGGCCACAACCGTATGGTCTCTTCAATACCTGCAAATCCGCCGCACCAATCCGGTCTTCCCCTGTCAAGCCCTGATACATTTTTCATATTTATATCACAAATATAAAAATCTCTGTGCTCTTTAACAAAGCCGGCGATTTGCTGTTCGTTCTCTTCCGGCGCAAAGGTGCATGTTGAATATACAATAAACCCTCCGGGGCGCAGCATGGAAGCAGCATGATTTAAAATTTCCTTCTGTATCAGGGAGCATTTGTCCGACTTGTATTTATCCCAACTCCGCCCGGCTTCTTCGTCTTTTCGGAACATGCCTTCCCCCGAGCAGGGGGCATCAACCAGAATCCTGTCAAAGTAATTTTCAAACTTCAGCGCCAGTCTCTCTGGTTTTTCTACTGTGACAATGGCATTCCTGATTCCAAAGAGTTCGATATTTTTAACCAATGCCCTGGCCCTGTCAGGATTTACATCATTGGCTACTATCAAGCCCTTGCCTTGCATATCTGCCGCTATTTTCACCGTTTTTCCTCCGGGAGCGGCGCAAAGGTCCAGTACCCTCTCCCCTGGCTGTGCATTCAGAACTGTTGCAGGAAGCATTGCACTGGGTTCCTGAATATAATACAGCCCGGCATAATAGTGAGGATGTTTTCCGGGGCTGTCATCTTCCTTATAATAAAAACCGTCATTGCTCCAGGGAACAGGCTTTAGCGAAAATTCGGTTATTCTTTCGAACTCCCCGACAGGTATTTTCAACGTGTTTACCCTTAACCCGTAGCTTCTGGGGCCGGAAAGAGCCTTGATAAAATCTTCATATTCTGTTTCTTCAAGCAGCGCTTTCATTCTGTTTAAAAATTCTTCAGGCAGTTTCATATAAGGACCGTATCTTCCCTTTCTCTTTTTTTCGCATAAATTAAGCGGAAAGTCATATTTGAATTTTTCCCGCTAATTGTATTTGATAGTCTATAAATGGTGTTGTTTTACTTAAGGATTGCATAGAATTTTTCAAAAGCAGGCACAACTTTATTCCGTTTTTAAGGTATCGGAATTTTCCATTTGCTTTAGCAAATTCGAGCTGGCCTTTTTTATGTGTTTGATTGCAAGTTTTTCCGCCTTGTCCGGATCCTTATCTAAAATAGCCTGAAGTATCGCTTTATGCTCGGTAAAGGATTGCCGGGCTCTGCCCGGGGTACTTAAAGAAGTACTTCTGGCCCTTTGCGCAAAATGGTGAAATGAACGAAGGGTCCATAACAGCGGTCTGCTTTTGCTTGCTTTATATATAATTTCATGAAAACGGGAATCCAAATCAAGCAAATGAGGTGTACTGCACTTATTTGTGTAAAATTCCTCAAGCTCAATTACTTCCTTTAATTGCTCCAGTTCCTCCGGTGTCATTTTTTCTGCGGCAAGCCTGGTGGCAAGTCCTTCTATCATGGTTCTGATGGTGTATATATCTTCGATGTCCTGATGGGATATTCCCGTCACAACAGCTCCCTTGTTTGGAATGGTTTGAACCAGTTCTTCAAGCTCCAGTTGTTTTATGGCCTCCCGTATAGGTGTCCTGCTGACCCCCAGTTCCTTTGCCAGTTTTGTTTCAATCAAACTGTCTCCGGGCTTGTATTTTCCGTCCAATATATCATTCTGCAGCTTGTTAAACACTTTTGCCCGCAATGAATTAATTTCCAGTCCTTTATGCTCCATATTTGACATGTTTGCACCCTTCTTGAAATTTGAGTACCTTGTTAACGACCCGGTCAACCTGATAATCCCGTCAGGTAAACCATGTTGAAAAAACTTGTTTTCAGAGAATGAAGCAACATCCTTTTTCTGTATATATGCATGATTGTATACAATGGCATACACTTTGTCAATGTGTTAAATTTGAATATTCGACACGGGCAGGAAAACATAATAAGCAATCTTGCAGCAATCAGAGCGATATGACAAAAATTGATAACTTTTTTTCTTTTTTGCAGGATTTTTTCCATGGGATATAGAAAGTATCATAATTATCAAGGAAGTTTTTTAGGAGGAATTGCTGTGGATAAAAATAAAACAAGTTCAATATTCAGAATGGCAATAATACTGCCTATATTGCTGCTAAGCGGAATACTTTTTGTAGCATATGGTCTTTACAAGTCCTTTTGGTCGGTAGAATTATTAATACTTTTTCTCGTAAATGGGTTTATTGTCGCATTTTACATAAGCTTCACAACCCAGCGAACACTCAATAAATTTATAAAAAGCTTTTCTGAAGAAATGGAATCCATTAAAAAGGGAGACTTTACCATATTGCTGGACCGTGAAAAATACAGTTTGATAAAATTTATTGTTTCCCCTATTAATGTAATATTAAGCGATATAAGAAGGTTAATTGAAAACTTTTTTTCACTTTCCATGTCCATGGTTCAGGTTTCAAAACAAGTCATGAACTCCTCCGAGCAGGTTTCGGCTTCCGTCAGTGAAGTGGCAAAAACCGTGGACGAGATTGCCAAAGGTGCTTCCGACCAGGCTCAGGAAGCACAGCAGGGTGTTATTATTGTTGACAAGCTTTCCGAGCAGATAAATTATGTATTCAATACATATAAGGAAGTTGCCCTGCAAACCAGTAAAATTGACGAACTCAATTCTTTAGGCCAGACTGCGGTTAATATATTGAGGAACCGCTCCATTGAAAATTCCAGTGCTTCTTCAAAAATTTTCGCTGTCATAGAAAACCTTACAGGAACTATCCAGAAAATCAGCAGCTTTGTTGAATCCATCGAAAACATAGCGGACCAGACCAACATGCTTGCGTTGAATGCCGCCATCGAGGCTGCCAGAGCGGGTGAAGCCGGAAAAGGATTTGCAATTGTTGCGGAAGAAGTGCGGGTCCTGGCAGATCAGAGCAGAAAATCAACAGAAGAAATATATAACCTTGTAGAAAGCATTGAAGAAGAGTCCAAGGCTGCCATTTTATCAATGGAAGTAATGAAGAAAGCTTCTGATGATCAAAATGAAGCTGTTAATCAGACTGAACGAGCCTTCAGGGATATTGCCGATGCTTTGACAGGAATTGTTAAACAAATCAATGAAGTAAACGAAGCCATAAATAAAATGCAATCCGATAAGAATGAAGTTATAGCTGCAATTGAGAATATTTCTTCCGTTTCTCAGCAGACGGCCGCTTCCAGTGAGGAAGTCGCAGCAACCACAGAAACACAGCTTGCTGTCATTGATGAAATGAAGAACGCAGCTGAAAATCTCAGACAACATGTTTACAAACTCAATGACGAGCTTAAGAAATATAAACTGAGATAATGGTTAATTCATAAAGTGAAAGTTGACATGCTTCACATTCAGAATATTTGACGTAAAAAAACCTCCCTGGAATTTTGGTTAATCAAAATTCCAAGGAGGTTTTTTATTGCGCATCAAAAAAATGAAAAACACATGTGAAGAGTTTGAGCTAAAACCACATGCGCCGGATATTTAATGTATTATTTTGAAAGAAAACTACAATAAGCAAAGCTTAAACCAAGTATATGCAAATTTTGAACAGCATATAAGCCTGGCTTGAACACATAAGAACATGGCTGATACACATAAGGCTGACGAGACTCGTTATTGCGGTTCATATGCCGTAAGTCTTGAGTATTTCGGATGCTTCCACCCTTTTGAAATGGTGGAAGGCTTCAGCTTTAAGGTTCTCAACACTGTAATCAGGTCTGAAATGTGTCAGCATCAATCTTTTGGCGTGTGCCAAAGCTGCTACCTTTCCACACTCGGCAGCCGTCAGATGTGGCACATTATCCCCTTTTTTATCTTCTGTTCTAAGGCCCGCATCCAACAGTAAAAAGTCGGCTTCCTTGCTAAAGCTGATAATATTTTCGTTCCAGGACGTATCGCCTGAGTACACGAATTTTTTAGTGCCGTTTTCAATTGATACGGCAAAACATTTAAAAGGATGTGTCATCTCTTTAAATGCAAAGGATAAATTCCCGAATTTCAGTGAAAGGTCAGGTGTTATTGTTCTGAGATTGAAAACATCCTTAATATTCAGTAAATCATAATCGTTTACCGGTTCATCAGGCGCATATACGTCGATGCTTTTATCAATCCGTCCGGAATCCCTTAATATCTTTACGGCATACCTTAACACAAGCATGTCGGACATGTGATCACTATGAAGATGGGTAAGTATAATTGCATCAAGTTCATTTAAGCGAACATAACGCTGCAGGTTTGAAAGTACCCCGTTACCGCAGTCAATCAGAATTTTACAATTGCCTTCAGTGACCAGATAACCTGAACAGGCACCGCCTGCGGCAGGATACGGTCCGTTATTGCCAAGTATGGTCAGTTCCATAAAATAATATTACCTCCACGAACTTTATAATTTCTTCCAAAGGCAACTGAGCCTTAAAACAAAACCATGCATGTTAATTAAAGGCCAATCCACATTTATTTCCCGCAAACATTTTAATCTGAAATATGATTCCGTATTCCCGAATGTGCCAGCAGGATGGACAAGAGATATGCCAATACTGCATTTGCAAGTCCCTGAATTGTATTCCCCGGCAGGCCGGCTATGGCATATGTATATCCAAATGTGCTGTTGTCAAATATCCTCAGGAAATACAATTCACACACAAAATATCCCAGAGGAATAATCAATGCTCCAACCAGTACGGCAATGATTTTCATAAACTGTTTTTTGCTGCTGTTTGCAATTCTGCCTGTAACGTAACCTTCTATTCCCTTTACTACAAAGGTAACCGGTGCATAAATCACTGCTCCCGCCATTATATCTGCAAATGCCGAGCCCAATGAACCGGCAAGAAAACCGCTTTTTTGCCCAAGCAAAATTGCTGTAATCATTATGATGGCATCACCCAGATTAATGTAACCAGGAGGTGGAACCAGCGCATGAATCTTTGTAAAGTAAGTTGCAATAAATACAAGGGCTATGAATAGTCCGTTAATTACTATTTTCCTGGTAGATATCCTTTCCATTTCAGCTTCTGTTACCCTCCGTTTTTTATGCGATTTCTTCCAAGGCTTTTGTGCAGTATCAGTGATACTGTTGATTATAAAAAGATATACAGTGACTATGCCTGCCCGAAAAACTCATTATAAAGGGCTCGGACCGCTTTTTCCGAATCAACTGCCTTTATGCCGAAAACCATGCTGACCTCTGATGCACCCTGATTCATCATTTCAATATTAACATTGCTCCTGGCAAGGGCTGTGGTTGCTCTTCCTGCAACCCCCACTGTCTGGGCCATTCCTTCACCGACTACTACTATCACACTTAAACTTCTTTGGGTATGGACATCGTCGACATGGAGCTCGTTTCTTATTCTGTTGAAAACCCTCTCTTCAACTTGTTCGTTAAATTTTGCTTCCTTAATTAAAATAGAAATATTGTCAATGCCTGACGGCATATGTTCAAAGGAAATTCCCTCATCCTCGAGCATGTGCAGAACCTTGCGTCCAAAACCAATTTCCCTGTTCATCATATATTTGCTGACATTAATGCTGCAAAAACCTTTTTCACATGCAATTCCTGCAACAGGACCGTTTGTGATTTTTCTTTCGGTAACTATTCTTGTGCCCGGGGATGCTACATTATTCGTATTTTTTATATGCACAGGTATCCCTGTCCTGTAAACAGGTTCAAGGGCTTCTTCATGCAGAACCCAAAATCCTGCATAGGACAACTCCCTCATTTCCCTGTAAGTAAGCTCATGTATTGCCTTCGGATTTTCTATAATGCGAGGGTCTGCCACATAGACCGAGTCAACGTCGGTAAAGTTCTCATATACATCGGCCTGAACCGCTGCTGCCAATATGGCTCCTGTAATATCGGAACCTCCTCTTGAGAATGTGACTACCTTTCCTTCCGGTGAATATCCGAAAAAGCCCGGAAATACTTTAATTCCATCCAGGTCTTTTAATCTTTTCAAATTGTCATAAGATTCCGGTAAGGCGCGGGCATTACCATAATCCATGCTTAAGATCAATCCGGCTTCCCTGGGATTAACATAAACTGCCTTTTTCCCTATTGATATAAGGTACTCTGCAACCAGTTTTGCACAATTATCCTCACCTGCAGCTTTCAGTAAGTCAAGAAACTGATTCTCATCGCTGATGTCTTCATTAATGCGCATGTTCAAATCATTTCTGATTGTATCAATAATGCCGCAGCCAAGACCCAGCCCGGTTGCAATTTCCTTATATCTGTCAACAATAGTTTCAATTTCATCAGCCGCAGAGCCGCCCGACAGTCTTGCCTGTGCACATTTTATCAGCAAATCCGTAACCTTTATATCATCCTTATACCTTTTTCCAGGTGCGGAAACAACAACTATTTGTCTTTCCGGATCTGAAAGTAATATGCTGCATACCTTTTTTACCTGTTCCGCTGTTGCCAGCGAAGTGCCCCCAAATTTTGATACCTTCATTAAATTTCAGACCTCCGTTTTTGTACCAGATTGATTGAATGCTTCCTGAAGCGCTTCAAACATTTTGCTTTCAAGGTATTTTCAATTTTTTATAATTGAAAATATTATAAACCCAAATTTAGTGTCTGTCATTATTTTTTTAAACAAATAATGGTTTTTATTCGTGCTTGTATGAATTTACAATAAGTCTTTACAGCACCATGGATTTATTTCACTTTTAAATTATTGCCCGTTGAGGTTTAAAGAACCATTCAAAAACCTTATTTTGCTTATTACTGACTTCACTGCTTTGTTTTTTGCAAGCTTCTCAATTTCCACTTTAAATTGTTTTTCTTTCTTAACCGGAGTTATGAAAGCAATTTCGTTTTTTACCTCCGAATCTCCAAGAGATACTTCTGATATATTTCCGATAATTCTTGATGCAAGGTTCATGGCTTCAAGCTTGTCACTCACTTCCAACCTCACAAAAAATTTCAGTTCGACATCGTCTGGTTTCAGGAGAATATCATTATCCCCTACATGCCATACCTTTTTACCGTTTCTTTTCTCATTTCTGGCTATTTCAATAATATCTGCGGTGACTGCACTGGCCGTTGGCATCTTGCCGGCCCCCTTGCCATAGAACATCAATTCATCAACAGCATTTCCCTTTACCATAATTGCGTTAAACTCATTCTCCACACTTGCAAGAGGATTTGATTTGCTTACCAGGAACGGGCTGACCATTGCCAATATTTTATCTTCGACTTTTTTGCTTAATCCAATCAGTTTAATGACACAATCCATTTTATCTGCATATTGCATATCCTCATGGCTAATTCCTCTTATCCCTTCAATATGGATTTTCTTTGCATCAACAAATTCATTATATGCAATGGAAGACAGTATTGCTATTTTACGTGCGGTATCGTACCCGTCGATATCATTGGTGGGATCGGCCTCGGCGTAACCCTTTAACTGAGCATCTTTAAGTGCGACATTAAAGTCGGTGCCTTCCCTTCTCATGCGTGTCAGAATATAGTTTGTGGTTCCGTTGAGTATTCCTGATATACCGGCTATCTCATTTGCGGCCAGGCATTGATTAAGTGGTCTGATAATTGGAATTCCCCCGCCAACACATGCTTCAAAAAGAAAGTTCACATGCATTTTTTCAGCCATTTCCAACAATTGAGGCCCAAAAGAAGACACGAGTTCCTTGTTTGACGTAACAACATGTTTTCCTTTTTTTAAAGCCCTTTTTACAAACTCATATGCAGCCCCTGTTCCGCCAATAGTTTCAACAACAATATCTATTTTTTCATTCTCGAATATTTCATCGGCATTCTTTGTAAACAAACCTCTGTCCGGGCTTTCGGGGAAATCCCTTATATCAAGAATCTTCAAAAGATTTATATCAGCTCCTGAGCGGCTTTTAATTGCTTGTGCATTTCTTCTTATCACTTCAGCCACTCCGGAACCTACTACTCCATATCCTAAAATAGCAACATTCGCCATATTATTACCTCCAATAAACTGTAATTAGCGCGCTAGAATTTCATGTCTTTTAACACCATCAATTTCACTTATTTCATCCATTAACTCCCTTACACTTTTTGTCATGCCATGGGTTTCTATGGAAATGGTTACATCAGCAAGATCATTAATAGGTATGTTCTGATTAATAGTTAAAATATTCGCATTTGCAGCGGCAATTCTATTGATTATTTTTGAAAGTATGCCCGAAAAATCTTCAAGTACAAAGAAAAGGGTCACAACCTGGCGTGTTGTAGCATCATAAAAGGGATACACATAATCTTTGTACTTGTAATAGGCACTCCGGCTTATTCCAACAATTTGCACCGCCTCGTTCACAGTCTTTGCATTTCCCTTCCCAAGTATTTTTTTGACCTCAATTACCTTTAAAAAAACATCAGGCAGAACCGCCGTATCAATCAACAGGTATTGGGAGTTCTTTTTCATACAGCTATTCATTCCTTTCCACCGTATATCAAAACAATAAAAGTACATCTATAACGTTTTGTCTTTGATACATGTACATCTGTTTTTCCTGGGTGTAATATTAACATAAATCCGCTATTTGTGCAAGATGTTTTTGTCGATTTTTTATTTTCCAATTGCTATTATGGCGAGTTCATAATATTGCAAAACCTAACCGGAAAGAAAGATGGCGGCTGATGAACATGAAATGTGTGCAGAACAAGGCTTTTGCAAAGCAAATCCAGCCAAAAACGAGCGGGGCTCAATGCCCCCGGGCTTTCCAATAACAAATGGCATTATTTTGTTAGAAAACCAGGTGAACCTCATGCAAAAATACTATTATACATGACTTAAATTAAAAGAAGGGTTCTTATTTCCCTCCTTTTAATCATAAGCTTTGAATTCAAACTTTAACTTGTCCGTACAAATTTTCATTACACTAAAACCCAAGAAGCCTCTCAACTGTGACTTTCATTTCAGTCCTCAGGCAGACATTCCTGTGCAGTACAGGTTTTTTGTCAAGATCCTTCAAAGGCGCGGGTATTTTAAGCCCGCACTTGTTTGCCAGAACATCAAGAAGCTCAAATTCGTTTCTGCCTGATATGCCATCCTCGCTTAAAACCGCCAATGCAACACTTCCTGTAAATTTAAAGGGACTTGCGGTTGAAGCTATGACGGTTTTTGACATATCATTGGTAGATATCACATATTTGTCATACACATCAAGCCCGACAGCCGTATGGGTATCAATCAGGTAATGGTATTCATCGTAAATACACTGTATGGTATTAAGAGTCTCATTCTCGTCAGTATAATCCGCCCAGAATATGGAAGATATTTTTTTCCTGGTTTCTTCATCAACCGTGTATTCACCGGTATTTTTAAGACTTTCCATCCAGCTTCTTACCAAAGCGGAATTGTGGTTCGTCACTTCATACAGCAGCCTTTCAAGATTGCTGGAAATCAAAATATCCATGGAAGGCGATATGGTCTTCTTAAACTCTCTTTTTCTATTGTAAGTGCCGGTCTTGATAAAATCCGTCAGGACATTGTTGTCATTTGAAGCGCAAATCAGGCGGCGAACCGGCAAACCCATTTCCTTTGCATAATATGCAGCAAGAATATTACCAAAGTTACCCGTGGGAACTGTTATGTTGATTTCATCTCCCGGCTTTATTTCTCCTTTGGCTGCCATGTCGCAGTAAGCCGAAAAATAGTAGACTATTTGCGGAACCAGCCGCCCCCAGTTTATTGAATTTGCAGATGAAAACTTCAAGCCCTTGCTTTGCATTCTATGAACTAATTCATTATCTGTAAAAATTTCCTTTACACCGTTCTGGGTATCGTCAAAATTGCCCCTGACAGCAACAGTATGGACATTCTTCCCTTCCTGTGTCACCATTTGCATTTTTTGAACCTGGCTTACCCCCTCATCAGGATAAAAAACAATTATGCTTGTGCCGTCTACATCTTTAAACCCCTCAAGGGCAGCTTTGCCTGTATCTCCCGATGTAGCCACCAGAATAACTATTTTATCTTTTTCTCCGAGTTTTCTGACCGCCTTTACCAACAAATGGGGTAAAAGCTGAAGGGCCATGTCTTTAAATGCGCATGTAGGGCCATGAAACAGTTCCAACATATAAACATTGTTGTTTAATATATACAAAGGAGCAATTTCGCTGTTATCAAATTTATCTGCAGTATATGCGCTGTTAACACATTCTGCTATTTCCTCCCTGGAGAAATCATCCAGAAACAAGCTTAGTATTTCAATTGCTCTTTCCCTGTAATCCATTGAGATAAGGTTTTGAAGAAAAATATCATTAATCTTTACTTTTTTAGCAGGAACAAACAAACCTCCATCAGGTGCAATACCAAGTTTTATCGCTTCTGCGGATGAAACCGGGTCAATGCCTCCCCTGGTGCTTTCGTATTGCATGACAACCCCCCCTGTCCATGGGACATAATTATCTGAAATCAATCAACAAATAAAGACCTGGTATGATTATTTCCCAAAGTCTTTTTGGATGTAAAACTTCTAACACCCAAAAGCATGCATGCCAGTCAGTATTATTATTTATATTATGCTGCAATACCGATCTTAAGCTTAACGTAATATAATGCTAGTATAAATAATAATACATAATAAATAAAAAAGAAAGACTAAAAAAATTGCATGCAATTTTTTTTCACAGTTAATTACTGAACACCGTCTCTAATATAGCAGCAGGAAAAATAACTGATATAAATGAAATACATGCAGAGCAATAACAATTGGCTTTGTAATGCTCTGCATATATTTCATTCGCACAGAATTTTCCATAATCCTGCTGAAAATATCAATATTGGAGCAAGCCCGGAATTTTGCATGCGGCGTACTCCCGCCTGCACTCTCATTTAAGTGGGCAAGATGGCTTAGAGGAGGGAGACTTCTTACTGCTATATGTTGAAATTTATTTTATTCCCAAAAAACGCTGTATAAAGCACCTTTTTTTATTTTCCATGCAAAACCCGAATTTTTTGAAAAACTTTTGGGCAGCATTCTTTCCTGCATTATACAGGTATTTTTTCTCATTCTCGTCCAGACCGAAATCCAGGGTTGACACTTTTGAAACATCAATATTTACAACACAGCCTTTATCCAATGGGAAATAAGGGATACCAATGTCATGAACTGCTGCTATCAATGCCTTCAGCACTTTAAGGGGTGTATTGAGGCTGAAGAAGTTATTCTCTCCTCCATGCAGTCTGAAGCCTATTTTAGGGATGCCGGTCAAAGAAGTCACCATCCATATGGGGAAATTGTCAAAAACGCCTCCATCAACTATATAATGAGGCGTTTGTGTTTTCTTGTCTGTTTTCTTTATTTCAACTGCTTTAAAAACAAAAGGTATTGCGGTACTCATCCTTACCGCCTTTGCAACTTCCAGCCTATCCGGTTCAAAACCGTAATAGGATATATCATCAGGAAGTACGATAATTTTCCCCTGATTTACATCTACAGCCGACATTCTTATTTTGTAGCCCTGTGGATTGCTCTGGCTTTTCACTCCTCCCTTTAAGTCTCCAAAGGTTTTTATGCCCCTGCGGGCAAGGACCGTATAAACCCAGTCCTCAAGCAAATCACCATCATACAGAAATCCTTCCTTGCTTAAAGTTATGAGGTTCTTTAATATACTTCCCCTGTACCCCGCCATACTGTCAATATCAAATTCAATATCTGATCTGACATGGGCCGCCTGGTCGACGTTGCGTAAATAATGCCTGATTTTCTCCCTGCTTGTCATCATGCTTCTGTTATATTCAAAAAACCTGCTGACCACCGGAACTCTTGTTGGAATTTTGGAGATATCCAGTTTATTGAAATCAAATTCATTCATGATACGTCTCAACTCACCGGTATTATAACCGGCAGCCAAAAATGCACCGGCAAGGGCTCCCGCTGAAACACCCGCCATATGCACCGGAATATACCCCATTTCCTCCATGACCTCAAACACACCAATATAAGCTATACCTTTAATTCCGCCACCACTTAAGACAACATTAATACTCTTGTTCCCATGCAAATTCATAATCATAACCCCTCATCGGAATTTTTTTTCAAACTTAAGGTAACAGCATTGCTTTATACTTCATATATATTATGTAAATAACAAAACAGTGATAAATTCCGGGTATGTTTCTATAATCTGTATATTTTTATGCGCTTTAACCCAATAATAAAACTGTTTATAAATAAAAATACAAACTTTTAAGTAAAACCAAAACGAGGTTTCTCGGATGACTAAATACAAGAAGGAAAGCACAGATATAAAAAAGCGTATCTTGCATAACTTTATTATGGCAGCAATTATGGCATCGGGGGCAGGAATAAGAATACTTCTCTACAAATCCCTGGGCAAAGCAATAGAAGTCAGCGATACCCCGACTTACCTGGATTGCGCAATGAGTTTGTACTACCATCTGGGGCTTAGTGAATACAGGCCTCCGGTTTATCCCCTGGGAATCATGCTGATGGGTACTAAATACGGATGGGCAAATTTAAGCCGGGTTATGCCTTACCTGCAATCATTGATTGGCCTTGCAAATGTTGTGATAATATTCAAACTGGTGCATGAAGCTTTTAAAAACCGTACCATGTCATATATTGTTTCATTTATGTGCGCAATTGGTTTTTCCATTTACAATTGGGACTTGGTTTTGCTTTCCGAGAATTTTTCAATCCTTTTTGCGACTTCAATAATCTATAATCTTGTTTTATTTTTCAACCGTAAAGTGAATAAGTATCTCTACTTCTCATTCTTCTGGACTTTTACCGCAATATATACAAAGCCCTTTTTTCTTTTATTCCCACTTGTCATACCGGTACTGGTTGCTGTCAGGTACTTGTTGCTAAAGGACATACAAATTAAAAACTTGTTAAAACCACTCATTTTATGCATCTCAATCATATATGGGAGCATCTTCCTGTACTCAGGGCTCCATTATGCTCAAACCGGTTATTTTGGGTTTTCTTCTGTTGGAAATGTCAATTTGCTTGGAAAGGTAATGCAATATGATATGGCAAAATACATACCTGAACTTGAAGCTGACGTGGAAAAAGCCATGAACAACGAAAACCAATGGCTCATAGTGGATGGAAAATTCCCCGAACCCTGGAACTTTGTTGGCAAATACGGGTACAGGGAAAATCACTATGAGAAAGCTGGAAAATATGCAAAGAAAATTATTCTTGGGCATCCTTTTGAGTTTATGATAAAAAGTACGGGTTTGACATTTCAATTAATACAGGAAAATCCCTTTAAGGACTATATCGCTGTAAATGCCCTGGCAAATTCGGAAAACAAGAGCAAACTCCTGACAGAGATAAAAAAAATAACGGATTATTTTGAAAACCTTTATCCGTTGATACTTCTGTCAGTTCTTGAGTGTATCTATCTGATATTTTTTGCAGGCAAATCAACCAAAGAAAAAATGTTCCCTTTCATTTTAATAGTTGCAGCAGTACTTTATCATTATGCCATTGCCGCATTCTTTTCCTACGGAGATTATCCCAGGCTCCTTGCACCCTCCTACTGCCTGATTTATATAATAATGGCAATTTACCCTGCAAGGTTTATTAGCTTTCTGATGATACGCACCATTAACCTTTATGCAGCATAGTCCTGGGAACATCTCTGTGATATGAAAGGTATGCAGAACAATAACAATCGGCTTTATTTTGTTAGAAAACCAGGTGAGCTGAATGCAAAAATACGTGAAAAAAACAGGATGTTTTTTAGCTTTTTCGAGCCAGGGAGGGCGAGTAAAAAGCGGTAGCATTTTTGCATGAGGCGAACTGTCGGTTTTCTCAAAATAAGAGCCTTGTTATTTTATGCATACCTTTCATTCTTGAGAGGTTGCCTCTGAGCAGCAACCACATAAAAGCATTCTAAGTAAAATTGTCAAACTTTGTTTGTTATTTGGTCAATCATATAGTTGACATATTGAATGGTTCCGCTATTCTGATATTCATCCTTAATCTTTTCAAACATTTCCAGCGCTTTTCGTGAATCGTTCAGTTCCTTGTAGCAGACACCCATATGATAAAGCAGCCAGTCCATATTTGACCATTCATCAACATAGCCCTCAACTTTTACAAACCTTTCCAGAGCCTGGCTATACTGTGCCTTTTTGAAATAATCCAAACCCTGGTTGTATATTGACCATATGGCTTTATTCATCTCATCAGTCTTTATTTTGTCAAAGGTTTTTTTATCATCCCCTGTAAACTCCAGATCCTTTATTTCTATAAACCTGTCTGCCGCTTTTTCATACTCTTCCAGAGCAAACAGGTGTTTGACCTCGTTAAGCAAAATTACATTCTTAAGGTAATTGGCACTCTCCTTTGCGGCCTCCAGGTCCTGTTCTAGTTTGCCTATCTCGTTATCCTTAGCCGCAAGCTGCTCTTTGTATTCTGACTCCAGCTCTTCTCTTATTCTCTGGGAAATTGCCGTATCAAGGGGATTATTGATATTGCCGGCATTCCCTGCATCAGTACCGGTATCCAAAAAGAAGAAATATATAAAGCCCAGAAAAATTATTATTGCAACTCCTGTCGCTGCTCCCAGCAAGTAATTGATTGTATTAAACTTGAAAGATTTTATTGTTGAATCCCCTTCTTTTGGTGCAGCACTTGGTGCAGCACTCTTTGCCGGCTTCAATTTTATTTCTTTTTCCTTTTTGGGCCGTATAGCTTTTGTATCACCTGTATTTGCGCTGCTGATGCTGTTTAAATACTCCAGGGCCTTAACACTGTTTTTTTCGGCATCAATTACCTGCCTGAAAACTTCAGCCGCGCTGTCGAAATCATTCACTATACAATAGGCAAGCCCCAGGAGATTCATTGCTTTAAGAAACTCAGGGTTCATTGACACGGCTTTCTTAAGCCCTATTATCGCAATATCTTCGCTTCCTATTTTTAAATTTTCAAGGGCTTTATTATATAAAATTGCCGAGTTTTTAATATTATCAGGAATTTCATGCTCCTGTTCCCCAAATTCCAACTGTATAGGAGAGTACTCCTCCAGTTCCTTTTTAAAATTAATCAATCGATTCACCTCCTGAACAGTTCATCAAACTCAGTACGAAAATTGAATATGAATTTTAATATGAATTTTATGATGCCGGCTTTCTCAGTTTTCCAGCAAGCTTTTGACTTCTCCAATGTAATACAATGAACCAAAGGCGCATATAACATCATTCTGATCTGCAAGGTTTAATGCAGTGTCAACAGCTCCTTTAATTGTATCACCAATCAGTACATTATTACAATACTGTTTTATACAAGCTGCCAATTCTTCCGCAGGCAGGCTCCGGGATTCATCCAGTGTTGCAACTGCTATAAAGCACCTGGCTATTGGCGCAGCCGCCCTGATCATTTCCATATAGTTCTTGTCCTTCATTACACCCATTATAAATATTATTTTTTTACCGGGGAAATACTTGCTCAAACTTTGAGTCAACTTAAGCGCAGCATCAGGATTGTGCGCTCCGTCAATAATCACTGCGGGGTTGCGGGATACGACTTCCATTCTCCCGGGCCATTTTGTCTTTAACAATCCGTTTATTATGGCTTCATCACTTATTTTTAATCCCTTTTCTCTCAGTAAATCCACAGTTTGCACCGCAAGGGCGGCATTATAAGGCTGATGCTCACCCGGCAGGGTTATTTTCAAATCTTTGAACCTGCCAAAATCAAACTCCTGTCCGAAAATTCCTTCACTTTTAACCTTTACATCATTTTTGCCGAAACTTACAAGTCTCGCGTTCTTCTCCAGGCAGACCTGCTTCACAACCCTTAAGGCCTCATCCTCCAGAGGATATATTGAAACATCTCCCTTTTCCTTTATTATACCTGCCTTTTCATAGGCAATTTTGGCAAGGGTTTCCCCCAGGTGCCGGGTATGGTCCAGGCTGATGGAGGTGATGACACTGACAAGGGGGCAATTTATGACATTGGTGGAATCAAACCTCCCCCCAAGTCCTACCTCCAAAACAACAATGTCACATTTTTTCAGGGCAAAATATAAGAAACCAATCGCGGTAACAATTTCAAATTCAGTGGGGTGATTAAGACCCATACCTGCCATGGCTTCCACTTTTTCCCTTACTTTTTCTGTCAGTTCCGCCAGTGTTTCTTCTTCAATTTCAATATTATTGAATTTAATGCGTTCTGTAAATCTCAGAAGATAAGGTGATGTATAAGTGCCTACATTGTACCCTGCCTCCATGAGAATTTGGGTTATATAGGCGGCAGTGGAACCTTTGCCGTTTGTTCCGGCAATATGGACGTATTTTAAGCTGTCCTGGGGATTTCCCAGAAGATTAAGAAGTGTTTTTATATTTTCAAGACCAAGCTTGATTCCGAACTTATAAGAGCTATGTATGTATTCTATTGCCTCGTTATAGTTCATAGTTAAACTCCGTTTCGTATATTTATTGAATTTTCGTTTGTATCCTTAAAATGTTTGTCGTTCTGTGCATTTCAACGGCCTTTCACCGATCTTTACTCCTTGTTTGGCTTCATGATAATTATCCTGTGACAATTTCAATTCCTTCAGAAATCAATTTCACCTTTTCAACATGCACCAGTCTATTCCCGTGCCTTAAAAAAGGGTTTACCTTCACCTCTTTTAAGGCACGGGTTTGTTCATAATTATAACAAACTATTGTCCGCAACATTTTTTGTATTTTTTCCCGCTGCCACAGGGACACGGGTCATTGCGGCCAACGTGTGCAGCCTTTTTCACTGTCTGGGGCTTTTGGGGAGTGTCTCCATGAGAAGCAGTTACCGGTTCGGCAACCTTTTCACGCTTCATGGGAGCATTTTCAACACGGGTATGGAGCAATATTCTTAAGGCATCTTCCTGAATACTCCTTATCATTTCTTCGAACATCTCAAACCCTTCAAACTTGTATTCAATGACAGGATCTCTCTGGCCATATGCCCGCAAACCGATACCATGCCGCAGTTGGTCCATAGCATCGATATGGTCCATCCATTTTTGATCAACTACCCGCAGCATGATAATTCTTTCAATCTCACGCACAGTTGCTTCTCCAAACTGCTCTTCCTTATGTTGATACATTTCAAGTCCAATTGATACAAGTCTTTCTTTCAAAATATCCACAGTCAAACCTTCAAGGTTTCTGCGCATGTCATCCAGTGCGCCTTTGGGCAGGAAAATGCTTTCCGCATACCGGATAAGTCCATCCCAGTCCCAATCGTCCGGATGCGGGCTTTCTGAACAAAACAACTGCACCATATGATCCACGGTTCCGGAAATAATTTTTTCATAAGTAGCTTTCAGGCTTTCACCATTCAAGACAGTCCTTCTTTGCTTGTAAATGACTTCTCTCTGCTTGTTCATTACATCGTCATACTGCAGCACATGTTTTCGGATATTAAAGTTCCTGCTTTCCACCCTCTTTTGAGCATTTTCAATTGCATTGGACAGCATCCGGTGCTCAATAGGCTGGTCTTCCTCAAGTCCCAGGGCATCTACTATACCGGATATTCTATCTGATCCAAACAACCTCATAAGGTCATCTTCCAGGGAAATGTAGAACCTGGAGGAACCCGGGTCTCCCTGCCTGCCTGAACGGCCCCGAAGCTGATTGTCTATACGTCTCGATTCATGCCTTTCGGTTCCGATTATATGAAGCCCGCCCAAGGCTACAACCTTGTCATGCTCCTCATCTGTTTTAACCTTGTACATGGCATGCAGCTCTCTGAACAACCTTCTTGCACTTAGTACTTCCTCATCCTGGGTTTCATCAAATCCGATGGCTCTAATAACAATTTCTTCGGGAATACCTCTTTTTCTCATCTCCTGCATTGCCATAAACTCAGGGTTTCCGCCAAGCATGATATCAGTACCACGGCCCGCCATGTTTGTGGCGATGGTGACCGCCCCCAACCTTCCAGCCTGGGCAACTATTTCAGCTTCCATTTCATGAAATTTTGCATTCAGGACATTGTGGGGAACACCCCGCCTTTTGAGCATTGCACTCAAAATTTCAGATTTTTCTATGGAAATTGTACCCACAAGGACAGGCTGCCCCTTTTTGTGGCATTCCACAATCTCATCAATGACTGCATTGAATTTTCCTTTTTCATTTCTATACACTACATCCGGATGATCCACTCTTATCATGGGTTTGTTTGTCGGAATTGCAACAACATCCATGCCATAGATATCCCGGAATTCCTGCTCTTCAGTCAAGGCGGTACCGGTCATGCCGGCAAGCTTTTTGTACATGCGGAAATAATTCTGGAATGTAATGGTGGCAAGGGTTTTGCTCTCTCTTTCCACCGTAACTCCTTCTTTTGCCTCTATAGCCTGGTGCAAGCCCTCACTGTAGCGCCGTCCGTACATTAAACGCCCGGTAAATTCATCAACAATAATTACTTCACCATCTTTGACAACATAATCCCTGTCCCGCTTCATCAGCCCATGGGCTTTGCACGCCTGGTTTATATGATGCATTATGGTCATGTTTTCCGGATCGGTGATATTTTCTACATTAAAGAACTGCTCAGCCTTTTTTACTCCCTTTGCAGTAAGGGCTACAGTATGCGCCTTTTCATCTACAATGTAATCTTCCTCCAGGTCGTCCATGTCCTCCTTGTCATCCGTCTGGGTATAAACCTTTGCCTTCAGCCTGCTTACAAAGGAGTTCGCTACCCTATACAAATCCGTTGATTTGTCTGCCGCTCCGGATATGATAAGGGGTGTTCTTGCTTCATCTATCAATATGCTGTCTACTTCGTCTACAATGGCATAATGCAGTTCTCTTTGAACCATCTCTTCCTTATATATGACCATGTTGTCCCTCAGATAGTCAAAGCCAAACTCGTTGTTTGTACCGTATGTTATATCACAATTATACGCCTGCCGCCTTTGGGCATTGTTCATGTCATGAACAATTAGCCCTACTGACAGGCCAAGAAAATTGTAAACTTTGCCCATCCATTCACTATGGAATTTTGCCAGATAATCATTCACGGTTACCAGATGCACGCCTTTGCCTTCCAGAGCGTTTAGATAAACAGGAAGTGTTGCAACTATTGTTTTTCCTTCACCTGTCTTCATTTCCGCTATTCTTCCCTGGTGAAGCACAATACCGCCGATCAACTGAACTGTGAAGTGCCGCTTGTCAAGTACCCTGTATGATGCCTCCCTGACTGTTGCGAAGGCTTCAGGAAGAATATCATCAAGGGTCTCACCTTTTTTCAGCCTTTCCTTGAACTCCGCTGTTTTCCCCCTTAGCTGCTCATCAGTCAATTTTTGCATCTGGGGCTCAAGGGATTCAATTTTCTCTACAATAGGCATAATCCTTTTAATTTCCCGATCACTATATGAACCAAAAATTTTCTCAATTAACCGCACTTTTACTACCTCCAATATTGTTTAGAGTATTGCCTTTTTTTACGATTTCAAATACAAGGATGAATAATCCCAGCACAACAACCAGGTCTCCAATGCTTACAATCTGCATCATCCAGTCAAGGAAAGGTGGTGTTTCAATAATGTCAGACAAAAATACCAGTTTTGTGCTTCCATCTATAATGGAATGCTTCCCGTCCATCCCCAACCTGACCTTTTCAATAATTTCCAAAGGTGCGCCCTGGCTCTCAAGTATGCTTTCCTCCACCGGCATTTTACCACCGTTTGCCATCATTACAAGGGCATTCATAAAGGACCCGGCAGCAATAAACCATATGCCAATATAATTTCGATTAAACCAGAAACATGCAAAAAGCAGGCAATAAACCACACCGGAAATTACAATACTGTATTGTGAGACTGGAACAATTTCCCTCATCCCCAGAATCTGTACAAGGGCCTGCATGGAAAAAGCCACAATTATCAACCAGGCCTTATTGATCCTGATATCAGCAAGATTAGACACTTTTCCGCCGGCTATGACACCTGCCGTTATTGCTGCTGCTATGGCCAGAATATAAAGCATATGATATCACCTCTTTTGAAAATTATTGCATGGTGTTTATACAAAATGGTTAAAAATCACACAATCATTTTGAACCGGTGCCTTATATCAAGAATTATGCCAAAACTATAAAGTGTCAAAATGCATGAAAATCTTGACAGGTCATGGTACCGGTTTAAACAGCACCGGGATTCTCCTGAATTAATCACATCAACTCCCATTCAGGAACCTTGGAAGCATATCAGGCAATCCCTGGCTTCATGACTTTAAAGTTTAAAAATATACTGAATAAGCAAAGGGCGGAGAAAGATTGGAGTGGTGCAACACTATATCCTTGTTTATTTGTTGAACAAAAACATCCTGGTGAAAAAAGCAAAAGCATGAATCCTGCCTGCAAAAAGACCGGTATACACAGGAATTGGAATAAACAAAGTATGGAAGAAAAAAATTAGCTTTATGATTGTCGCATTTTAAACCTGTTGCAGCCGAAGACAACTTTTGCGGACCCTTCCCGGCTTCCTCCTGCGTACTTAAGGAAGTTTTCAAACAGGACAAAAACCCGGAGTTGCAATTGTCAAGCAGGACAAAAGTCTCGGCATTTATGGTGGATAATATGATTAAACTTGCAAAAATAATTCTTAGCATAATTTTTTCCAATCCGATAACATGGAGGATTGCTGCGGGCTTGTATCAGTCCGTATATTACTTCTTGCCTTCCAGGCGGTTAAGTATAAGATTATATCCGTCCGCGCCATAATTTAATGATCGGTTAACCCTGCTTATGGTTGCAGTGCTTGCCCCGGTTTTTTCGCTGATTTCAGTATAGGTGGCCTTTTCCCTCAACATCTTTGCAACTTCAAGCCTCTGGGCCATAGCTTTAATTTCTGCAATGGTACAGATATCTTCAAAAAAATTATAGCATTCATCGACATTTTCCAATAATAATATTGCTTCAAACAACCTGTTAACCGATTCGGATCTAATTTTTGAATTCACAAAGCATATCCCCCGGCAAGTTACAAAATTTGTAAAAATGTTAATAGTTAATAACTTACAATAACATTTTAAATTAAGTTGCAGGCATTGTCAAAGGGTATAATTTTTGCATTTATTTTACCTGGATATCTAATAAAATAAAGGTATCTTTTTTTTACTCAATGATTTATGCAAGTACATCTTCCTTTCCAATGTTGTATCATGAGTTGGTTGTTCTTTTGAAAACTTTTAAAGCTTCCGACGGTCTGCTCTTGATTTTTTTACCATTAAAGTATATATTTTATGAGCTTTAAAATATGTTTTGTACAAATAATAATATTGTCATCATGTTGTATTTTTCTTAGAAAGTAATTTCAAATACGGTTAAAATCAGCAATAACAAGGTGGTGAAAAAAATGGCAAGAAATAATTACCTGGTACCTGGAGCAGAAGATGCAATGAAGCGCTTAAAGCTGGAAGCGGCAAAAGAAATTGGGCATCTTCAATACTGCAAGGAGTTTAACGACCATTACAAGGGAGATTTGCCTTCAAGAGTAAACGGTGCCCAGGGCGGGCCTATCGGTGGTCAAATGGTAAAAAAACTGATTAAAATGGCTCAAGAGCAATTATAGGAATTTTTGTCAAACAGGAGCTCTATGCAAGGCAATGGTAAAAATATGGCGAAGCTGCCACATATAAGGAGAATTGTTAACAAGGGCTTTTTGGGGCAGTAGGCTTGAGCCTGCTCGATTCCCTTAAAAATATTCTTTATGTAAAAGTGAACTACATCGCCATTGAAATGGCGAGCTTCGAGCTCTCAACGAAACAATGACTGTTCCATCGGTACGCTTCCGGGGTGTCCAACCCCTCTACTGCTGGAATGGTTTTGTGGCCATTCCTACAC
>DUMO01000043.1 GCA_012839865.1 Clostridiaceae bacterium | reverse complement strand
GTGTAGGAATGGCCACAAAACCATTCCAGCAGTAGAGGGGTTGGACACCCCGGAAGCGTACCGATGGAACAGTCATTGTTTCGTTGAGAGCTCGAAGCTCGCCATTTCAATGGCGATGTAGTTCACTCAAAACCATAAGGTGTAATATTTCAAATATTCTACAAAATCTCGCCCTGATTATATTCAAGGGCGTTTTTTTCCATTAGGGAGAGCAATTCTATAAGCATTTTTTGCTCATTTTCATCCATGTTCTTTGTTACTATCCCGCGCCATTCTGCCAGCAACGAGCGAATTACCGGGATTAGCTCCTTTCCTTTCTCTGTAAGAAAAAGGTTGTTTTGACGCCTGTCATCCCGGGATTGTTCCCGCCTTATATAGCCTAATCCTTGCAGCTTCTTGCATTTTCGGGCAATACCACTCTTGTCAATCAACAGGTACTCACAAAGGCGGTCCTGACTGGCACCCGGGTTCCTGTCCAAAAATGAGATTATCAAAAACATTGACCCGTGCAATTTGTAAGCACCAAGATGCTTATCCAGAAAATACCGTCGCTGCCGTTCAAGTCGGCTTATGTGTTTTATTATATTACGGGCAAATTCTTGTTTTTCAGTATTCAAGAGATAAGCGCTCCTCCTTTTATTTCCATAGTTCCATCAGTGTTGACTCGCTTTTCTTCCAGGGCATTTTGCTCCAGTTCCATTTTCGTAACCTTTTTGAAAAGGATTATTACCATGGGCAGTGCTATCATAAAAGACATAACATCCGCAACCGCTTGCGCCGAAGCCAGTCCGTAAACTCCAAAAATCTTTGATAATACCAAAACGCATGGTATAAGGCAAATCACCTGCCTTGCAAGGCCAAGCACAGCTGCGCCTATTGAGCGCCCAAGAGCCTGGAAAAGACCATTTGAAATTGCAACCCATACATGCAATACCATGGTAATGCATTGAGTTATTATCATATATGAACCAATCCTCACAATCTCCGTATCACTTGTGGAATCAAAAACTCCTACCAGCCTGTTGGCGAAGATCCCTAATATCGCACCTAATAGCAAACCTGCTGTAGCTCCCATTGCACTGCAAACCCAAAAAGCCTTTCGCACTCTGCCATATTTTTTTGCACCCCAGTTATAGCCTGCTACGGGCTGGAATCCCTGACCAAGACCCATTATTCCGGAACTTACAAGTTTGGTGGCCTTGTTTGCAACAGATGAGGCAGCCAGGGCAGAATCACTGAAGGTACCTGCAACATTATTTATTACAATGGATGAAACAGCCAGCATGCTGCTGCGTAAAAACGTAGGAATTCCAATCCTTGCAATTTCAAGGTATATTTCTTTTTTTGGAGTAAAAAGCTTTGGCTTCAGTTCAAGAAGGGAACTGTGCCTGAGGAATGGCAGTAATAATATTATAAAGCTTGTCATTTTAGAAAGCCCTGTAGCAATAGCTGCTCCGGCAACTCCCATGGAGAAGGTGTAGATAAACAGCGGATCAAGCACAACATTTACAAAACACCCGGACACCATGCCTATCATGGAATACCTGGTGCTGCCTTCGGAACGCAGCAATTGATTCAGGATTACTGTCCCTGCTGTAAAAGGAGCGGAGGCAAGTATCCATCTGGCATAGTCCATGGAATAGGGCATGACAGTTTCCGTTGCACCTAATATTCTGACTATTGGCGTTAGAAACAAGTAGAATATTAAAGCAATAGCGCCCAGAAACATAACTCCTGTAAAAAGGGTGGTTGTAGCCACCTGACTGGCTTCCTTGTCACGTTTGGCTCCCAGCAAACGTGACAAATAGCTTGCTGCTCCCATTCCAAAACCTATGGCAATGGAACGGATCACATGCATGAGGGATGAGTTTACTCCAACCGCGGCAGTTGCTGTTGTACCCAGCCGGCTTACAAAGTAGGTGTCGGTAATATTGTAAATAGAGTCAATAAGCATTGTTACAATCATTGGAATAGCTATAATCGGTATTACTTTTGCAACAGGTTCGTTGAGCATCATGTTTCGGCGCGATTCGCGCTTTATTGATTGTGCTTCAGTCAAGTTATATGTCCTCCTTTAAACGTCTTATAAAGATAATGCACGTTTGCCATTTAGCCAGGCTGCATTCCAGGTGAACAGGGGAAAACTGGAGGAGTTGTTTCCGTGGTTCCTCCTTGTGGTTCATCGTTTTTTCCCGGCAACCGGAAGAACAGCAGGAACCGTTCCCCTGGTTCCCCAGGGACAGGATGGTTGGTGGAAACAAAAGAACCACCCCTTTGGTTTCCCCTGGCTCCTATTGGTTAGTTGCGGCATGCAACTATTTTATCAAAATTAACCTTTCTTTTCAACTGTCATTTAGTATTTAATTATTTTTTAATTTCTGTTGACAAAATAATAAAAAAATATTAATATTGTGATTGATAAAATTAATAATCTGGTTTATAATATTAATAAAAGTTAAAGCCTGATATAAATTTTATAAAGAGGTGATTTTTGTGGCAGTTGAAGTATTGGGCAAGTGTCCTGTTTGCGGAGGAAAAACTGAAGTTGTCAAAATATACTGTCCCTTGTGTGAAACCAGCATGGAAGGACATTTCAAACTGTGCAAGTTTTGTGCATTGACTGACGAGCAAAAAGCTTTCATAGATGTGTTTATAAAATGCAGAGGCAATATTAAGGAAGTTGAAAAGGAACTGGGAGTTTCCTATCCCACTGTGAAAAATAAACTGGAGGATGCGGCAGCGGCATTAGGCTATAAGGAAGACTTAAGCCAGGCAGACAAGGCTGAGAAGCGGAAAAGCGTGCTCGACAGATTGAACAGCGGTGAAATAAGTGTGGAAGAAGCACTGGAGATGTTAAAAGAATAGTTTAAAATAATTAACAAAGAAGGTTTATTACATCTACTGTTTTTCTCAACAACCTTTATCCCCGGTTTTGAAAACTGAAACACACAGGCATCTATGGGATATTGAACAATCGCAAATGGTAATTCAGCCATGTTATAAAAGTTGAGTACCGAAATTATTTTTGAAAGGAGAAGAGTACCATGTCCTCTAGTGAAGAAAGATTACTTATACTTAAGATGCTGCAAGAGGGGAAAATAACGGCGGAGGAAGCCGAAAAGCTTCTTGATGCCCTGGATGGCAGCAAGGAAAATGAAACAGATAATACTGCATATAAAAGACAACAGAAACAGGTTAACTTTCAGGATGAAATTGCTAAAATGCGTCAGAGGATAAGCGAATGGGGGAAGGAATTCAAGAATAGCAACAGCCAGAAGGACTTCGACCATACTATAGAAGAATTTGTATCGAAAGCGGAGAAATTTGGCAAAAGCGTAGCTTCAACCACCATTGGCATTGTAGACAAGGTTATAGATTATGTGGGAAGCCTTATTGATACCAATGCCTTCAACATTTTCGGAAGTTACAATGCTGTTGATAAAGAATACAAAGTAGATGCCGCCGAGGGAATGAATGTTTTCATCGAAGGCGTGAACGGCCAGATCACCTTGAAAAAGCACGAGGGAAATGATATAGTCATAAAATCAAAGATTCGCAGTCCCCAGGAAGATGTTTCCTCAATACTTGTATATGACAGGCAGGACAATACTGTTTTGCTCAAGCTCAACAAACAGGGCAACCTCAGCGTAGCCCATGAGGTATTACTGCCTGCTTTAAAATTTAATGAAATCAAAGTTGAAACCACCAACGGGAAAATACTTGTTGAGGATGCCAAGTGCAGCAGCCTTGAGGGGATTACAAAGAACGGCAACATTGATTTGATGGGGGTAAATGCGGAAAAAGTTAATGTTCAGACCACCAATGCCAGAATCAACATAAGTTACATGATAGGCCGCAATGTGGACATAATTACGAAAAATGCCGTTATTGACATCAAGCATCTGAAAGTTGCCGGAATTAAAGCGGTGACAAAGAACGGAAGGATTAATGTTGAGAATGTCCAGAATTACGAAAATGAAACCGACATATTTCTTCAGCTGACAACCACCAACGGTGGCATTAAAGTCAATATGAACGATTCAGACAACAAGGGTTACAAGGTCAGTGCAAAAACAACCAACGGCGGAATCAACCTGCTCATTCCGGAAATGATATATAATAATATAAGTAAAAAGGAAACGGGATTGAGCTATGTGGAGGCAATAAGCACCGGATTTCAGGATTTCACCAATAAAATAACCATTGAAGCGGAAACCACCAATGGTTTTATTGATATTGTAAAGTAATAAGCCGATTAACCAACTTGTTAATTTAAGATGATGATATGTAGGCTCCGGCGACGGGCTTGCATATCATTTTTTGTGTCCGGCATGGGCGCAATCTAACGGGTGAAAGCCGGGGAAATCTGAACAGAGCATACAAGCAGGTAAGAAAGAACAAAGGCACAGGTGGAATTGACGTCATCTCCCAAATACAATTAACAAATTCAAAATAGATTAAACACCTGCAGGCATCCAATCAATCTATAATAAAATTACACTAATCAATCATGCAAAAGCACTAATCATTAATTACTTTACCAGCTGCTTATTCTTCCGTGTTTTGCAGCATTGAACGCAGGACTGTTTGTGCCTGTATCATTAGACAGTTAATTAATAATAACCTGGGTAAATACCAGCCTCACCTGCGGAATTGGCATTGATGCTGACAGGTTATGTATTTTTTATGAAGTTTAAAGCTGATTCATAAGCCCACCGGTATCTGATTCTTTTGCCGGCAGCCCAAAGGGCTTCAAAATCTGACAGGTATTCTCCTTTATACATGGATATAAGCTTTTTTGCATTTTCTATAGTATTATGAAGCTTAAATTCTTCATATGTCTTTTCAAAAAGATCACAATCACAGTCAATTTCATCCCGGCAGATAAAATAGCGGTTTTCCCGGTATATGATTGCTTCCTTTATACCGGCGCATTCCAGGTCGCTTTTTATATGCCTGATATTTACTGCAATCAGGTTTTTAATATTACTGGATTCAGACTCATACCAAATAGCGTTGTGTATTTGTTCTTTTGTAGCTCCCTGATCACCTGTATCCAGCAAAGAGGCCAGGAGTTCATGTTCTTTTTTTGTCCTGAATTTCACGATCTTTTGTTTGTTCTTGTCCTGGTAAACGGTAAAATCCCCCAAGGATTATCTTAAAGCGTCTTTATAAAAGTGGTTTCTTGCGTTTTGCGCAGCAAAGACAGTTCATTCCAAATGGACTATTATTCATTGATGGATTAAAAATAAAGTGTGTGTTATAATAAAATGCGAATATTTTTTTGAGGTGTAATATGCTGGAGAAGATTAAAGCCATAGATGACAGGTATGAAGAAATAAACAATAAATTGAGTGACCCTCAGGTGATAGCCAATCAGGAAGAATACAGGAAGCTGATGAAGGAACACTCGGAGTTGGAGCAGATTGTTGCTAAATACAGGGAATATAAGAAGGTACAGGAAGATTTGAAATCTGCGAAGGAATTGCTTGATGACGAGTCTGACGAAGAACTGAAGGAACTTGCTAAAGCCGAGATAAGCGAAGCCCATGAGATACTCACCAAAATCGAACAGGAATTGAAGGTGCTGCTGATTCCCAGGGACCCCAACGATGACAGAAGTGTAATAGTCGAAATACGCGGCGGGGCAGGGGGTGAAGAAGCTGCCCTTTTTGCTGCAGTGCTTTTCAGAATGTATACAAGGTATGCTGAAAGGAAACACTGGAAGACTGAGCTTTTGGATTCAAACCCCACGGAGCTTGGAGGATTTAAGGAAGTAGTTTTTTCAATCAATGCCCGGGGAGCGTACAGCAAGCTGAAGTATGAAAGCGGTGTCCATAGAGTGCAGCGGGTGCCGACAACCGAAGCCAGTGGAAGAATACATACATCCACCGTAACGGTGGCTGTTTTGCCTGAAGTGGAAGAAGTTGATGTGCAAATCAACCCGGAAGACCTTCAGATAGACACTTACCGTTCAGGCGGTGCCGGAGGCCAGCATGTCAACAAAACCGAATCGGCAATTAGAATTACCCACCTGCCCACGGGGATTGTGGTTACATGCCAGGATGAAAGGTCTCAGCATAAAAACAGGGAAAAGGCCATGAATATTTTAAGATCGAAAATATATGACATGGAACTTGCTAAAAAGGAATCCGAGCTTGCGGCGGAAAGAAAGAGCCAGGTGGGCACCGGCAAAAGAAGCGAAAGGATCAGGACTTACAACTATCCCCAGGGGAGAATTACCGACCATAGAATAAATTTAAGCATTCACAGGCTGGAAGAGTTTCTCGACGGGGATTTGGATGAACTGATAGAAGCCCTGACCCTGGCAGAGCAAACCGAGAAACTTTCTGCAATGTAATTTGAAGATACCAGGGCAAAAGCCTTATGTAAGGAGCAAACAATTTATTGGAAACAGAAATTATAAAAATAGACAGGAAAAACATTGATATTGAAAAAATAAAATATGCAGCGGGAGTAATAAATTCAGGAGGGATTGTCGTCTTCCCGACTGAGACTGTTTATGGACTGGGAGCAAACGGGCTGAATGAAGAAGCGGTAAGGAAAGTATTCATAGCAAAGGGAAGACCTCAGGACAATCCTTTGATATTGCATATATCCCATAAAGATGAATTAAGCAGACTGGTTAAAAAAATTCCTCCTGATGCCCATAAACTTATGACTGAATTCTGGCCGGGTCCTCTTACCCTGATATTTGAAAAGTCCGGTATTGTACCTAAGGTTATCACTGCAGGGTTGGATACGGTTGCCATAAGAATGCCCAGGGACCCTATAGCCAATATGCTGATAAGGGAATCGAGGGTGCCTATAGCTGCGCCAAGCGCCAATATTTCCGGAAAACCCAGCGGCACTGATGCCAGACATGTTATTGAAGATTTAAAAGGCAAGGTGGATGTTATTCTGGATGCCGGTGACAGCGAAGTAGGCCTTGAATCCACCGTACTGGATATTACTGTGCAACCCCCTGTCTTGCTGCGGCCTGGCGGTGTAACGATTGAAGCTTTGGAAAGAGTTGCCGGCCGGATTATTATTGATAAGGCGATGGGCAAGTTGTCTTCGAATGAAATTCCCCGTTCTCCGGGGATGAAGTACAGGCATTATTCGCCTGATGCAGACGTTTACGTAATAAACGGAGAATTGGATAAGGTTGTGAGTAAGATAAATGAAATCCTGGCAGTAAACAATGGAAAAGGAATAAAAACAGGGGTACTTGCAACTGACCAGACTATGTGCAAATATGTTGTGGAGAATATATTATCCATGGGTGACAGGAATTGCCCTGAAACCATTGCAAGGAATTTGTTCCGTCTTTTAAGGGAGATGGATGAAAGGCATGTGGATGTTATACTGGTGGAGGCTGTAGACAGCAAAGGCATAGGCTTTGCAGTAATGAACAGGCTGAAAAAGGCCTCAGGACAGAAAATCGTAAACGTTTGATTTACTTGAAACATCCAAACCTCTCAAGCTGATGGTTTTGAGTCTTCAATGTTATAACCTGTATAGCAACTGAAAAAACCTCTCAAACTGATTACCTGAGGGGATTTTTTATTTTTGCGGGCAACGGCTGATGCAACTCTGAAAAGGTTTCGATAAAAAAGCCGAAATATAAATTTTTTGAATTTTTTTAAGTTATGTTCACGGTTTTGTTAATCATCTGTGTCTTATAATCAGACCTGAAAAAAAGGCATTCAGGGTTGATGTTCAGGTGATTCATAAATTGGCTGCCATTTATTGAACCTTTGCCTGCTGTTCCTATAAATTTAAATAAATATAATAATGCCATGTTAAAATAGAATTACTTTACAAGAGCTTAACCGAAAGTCCACGACTTTAGCTATTGGGATGAAGGCTTATCTTGACATTCAAAACCGGTAAGGAATATGAAGCCGGTGAAAGTGAAAAAATAACATCCGGATGTTTGGACAGGCTATTGCCTAACCAATCATGTAAGTATAAAATAGTTATAAGTAAGAATTGGTAGAAAAACCTCGTTTTTAGGATGGTGTTCCATGAAAAAAATTTTGTTTGTATGCACGGGAAACACCTGCAGGAGCAGTATGGCTGAAGGACTGTTCAACTTCCTGATTTCAAAAAATCCCGGGCTTTCGGACAAGTTTCAGGCTATATCTGCCGGAATTGCCGCAACAGAGGGTGAACCCGCCAGTTCTAATGCCAAAAACGTGCTTTTCGACACGTGGGGTATTGATATAAGCTCCCATAGTGCAAAAAACGTCAATGCAAATATTATTAAAGATGCATTCCTGATATTGACCATGACAAGAGCACATAAAGAGCGGATTATTGATAAATATCCTTTTGCCGGTTCGAAAACACATGTATTGAAAGAGTTTATTAAGAATAACGGCGCAAGCAAACTTGTTAAAAGTTCTTTCGATATATCGGATCCCTTTGGAGGTTCGTATAAAATATACAAAAGTTGTTCCCTGGAGATAAAAGAAGTAATGGATAAACTGATTGCCAAGCTGGAAAAAGAGTTTTTGTAAACCGGACGGTTTACACCATGAATATAGATCGAGTTAAATCAAAAGGGCATAAAAATTCCATTTAACAAGTTGCAGATTTTGATAAGTTTTTTGAAAACATATATAATATAAAAAACCGCTTGGCGCTTTACAAAAGTGAAACGTGGGATAGTACCTGTAAACAAAGTTTAAAGGACGCAAAACATATGTCGCAGAGGAGGCGGGAAATTGATTGCATTGGGCAGCGATCATGCAGGATTTGCTTTAAAGCAGGAGATACGAAAGTATTTAGAATCCAAGGGATATAAAGTAAAGGATTTTGGAACGGGAGGCGTTGGATCGGTAGATTATCCGGATTTCGGACTGGCTGTTGCAGAAGCCGTTGCCAAAGGTGAATGTGACAGGGGAATAGTTATTTGCGGGACCGGAATAGGTATTTCCATATCTGCCAATAAAGTGCCCGGAGTAAGAGCCGCTTTGTGCACTGATACTACCATGGCCAGATTAAGCAGGGAGCATAATGATGCCAATGTATTGGCTCTTGGTGAGAGAATTGTCGGTGTCAGCGTGGCTCTGGATATTGTCGACACGTGGCTGGAAACTGCTTTTTTAAAGGACAGGCATACAAGAAGAGTTGGGAAAATTGCAGAAATTGAAAATAAATATTCAAAAAAGTGCAATTGATCATAAATAGATGAGTTCAGGCTTGTTGCATCAAATTGCGATTGTTTTAAGAAAGTGCAACCAGCCATGTAGGTGAAGTTGCCGGACAAGATTGATAATAAAACTGAAAATATAGCTTTGGAGGTTATTTTTGATGAAAAACGTTTTTGTTCTTGATCATCCATTAATACAGCACAAGGTCTCACTTTTGCGGGATAAGAACACCATTACAAAGGAATTCAGGGAACTTGTTGAAGAAGTTGCCATGTTGATGGGATATGAAGTAACCCGTAAAATGCCTTTGAAGGAAGTTGAGATCGAAACCCCGGTTGGAATAGCCAAAACTAAAGTCATATCAGGAAAAAAGATGGGTTTTGTACCTATCTTAAGAGCAGGTCTCGGTATGGTTGACGGGATGTTGAAACTTCTTCCCATGGCAAAGGTCGGGCATATAGGGGTATATCGTGATCCTGAAACCTTAAAGCCTGTTGAATACTATTGCAAGCTTCCGTTGGATGTCAGCGAGAGGGAAATCGTCATACTTGACCCAATGCTTGCAACAGGGGGGTCGGCATCAGCCGCCATCAGTTTTCTCAAGGAAAAGGGTGTCACCAGCATCAAGCTGGTATGTATTATAGCCGCCAGGTATGGCATAGAGGTGGTTAACAGGGAACATCCTGATGTTGAAATATATTGTGCAGCAGTAGACGAGAAATTGAATGAACATGCCTATATAGTACCTGGCCTTGGAGATGCCGGGGACAGGCTCTTTGGAACAAAATAAAGAAAAATTCGTCGATTAAAATAACAGGATCTTTTATTAAGATAGGGGAGTTGTATTTGAGGCCTTCTTGGGATGAATATTTCATGGAAATTGTTGAACTAGTGAAGAAGAGATCTACTTGCTTAAGACGCCAGGTAGGAGCATTGATTGTAAAGGACAAGAGAATACTTGCAACCGGGTATAACGGGGCACCTACCGGATGCAGGCATTGTGAAGAGCTGGGATGTTTAAGGCAGCAGTTGAATATTCCTTCAGGCCAGCGTCATGAGCTTTGCCGTGCCATCCATGCAGAGCAGAACGCAATAATACAGGCTGCTTACAGCGGCACAAGTGTAAAGGGTGGCACCATGTATATAACGTGCCAGCCCTGTGTATTGTGTGCAAAAATGATTGTAAATGCAGGAATAGAAAAAATTGTATTCCGGGGTGCCTATCCGGATGAACTGTCTATGGAAATATTGTCGGAAGCAGGAATAGATGTTGTGCGGCTTGACCAGAATTAAGCTTGAGGCTGATAAATAATATGCAAAAGAATAATGGTAATATTTTTTATAGATATATGTTATATCTCAAGGTAAGTTGAATAATTTTCCATGATGACGAAAGCTTGAGTTTTTGAAATAACTATGGAATAATAACATATAGTTATAAAGTATTACTGAAGATGAAAACAGACCATTGTAATGGTAAAGAAGGTGTATTTGTTGAACAACACGTTTGAATATTTAATATCCTTTACACTTGCATTTATTGTTGCTTTTTCAGCAACACCTCTTGCAAGAAAAATCGCGTTTAAACTGGGAGCAATTGATGTCCCCGGAGATGAGAGAAAGATTCATAAAAAACCCATTGCACTGATGGGCGGTTTGGCTATAATAATGGGTTTTATTGCATCAATAGTTTTCGACATTGCTGGCAATCTTTTCGGTTCACCGGGATTAATAGTTATAGATAAGCCATTTCTCGGACTTTTGGTTGGATTGGTTATAATTGTTGTTGAGGGAATGCTGGACGATATTTATAACCTTAAACCGGGAGTTAAAATGACATTTTACCTTGCAGCAGCAATTACCGTAGTTTTGGCAGGTACCCTGATAGAAGGAATTACAAATCCCTTTGCTGGAGATACAATACAGTTGCCTGTTTTCATTTCGTATCCGCTGACAATACTTTGGATTGCAGGTGTAACAAGTGCAATAAACTTTATTGACGGTTTGGATGGACTGGCTGCCGGTGTTTGCAGCATATCCGCATTATCACTTTTTATTGTTTCGATTATTATTGGTGAGCCTATAGTTGCCGTGTCGGTGTCTCTTATGACTGCAGCCCTTGCAGGTGCAGCTTTAGGTTTCCTTCCATATAACTTTAACCCGGCAAAGATTTTTATGGGCGAGACTGGTTCAGCAGCCTTAGGGTTTATATTGGGTGTATTGTCCATACAGGGTTTCCTGAAGGCATATACGGCAATTGCAGTTGCGGTTCCGCTGCTGGTATTGGGTTTGCCTTTGTTTGACACCCTTTTTGCAATAGTGAGAAGAGTTTTAAACAAACAGCCCATATCCAAGGCAGATGGCGGACATCTGCACCACAGGCTGATGAAAATGGGATTAAGCCAGAGACAATCTGTGTTCATTCTTTATACCATAAGTGCGGTGCTTGGCTTGTGCGCGATAGTACTGGCTGATAAGGGTGCTATTAAAGCAATTTTTCTTATAGCTATAGTTACTGGTTTTATTTTCACCGGTATTAAATACATGGGCGCTATAAACAGTGAAGAAGAAGTACCTGAAAGCAAAAAGAAGAAAATTGAAGGTTTTGTGAAACCTCAGGTGAAGGAATAAAGAGATTATAGTCATTAACAGGAGATACTCATGGGAAAGCTGAAAGTTGTTACTGTTTTTGGTACAAGGCCTGAAGCGATAAAAATGGCGCCTTTGGTAATAGAACTTGGGAAAAATGCCAATATTGAATCTTTTGTTTGCGTAACCGCCCAACATAGGGAAATGCTGGACCAGGTGCTGGACAAGTTTGGAATAACACCTGATTTTGACCTTAATATAATGCAGCAGAGCCAGACCCTTGAACATATCACCACCAAAGCTCTTCTTGGATTGGGGGAAATATTTGAAAAAGTCAACCCCAACATAGTACTGGTTCATGGTGATACTACAACAACCTTTGCAGGAAGCCTTGCGGCGTTCTATAAAAAAATATGTGTAGGGCATGTTGAGGCAGGCTTGCGCACTTTCAACAAGTATTACCCGTACCCTGAAGAAATGAACCGCAGGCTTACCGGTGTGCTCAGTGACTATCATTTTGCCGCAACCCCATTAAACAGGCAAAACCTTTTAAACGAGGGCGTATGCAAAGATAAAATATATGTTACCGGGAATACGGTCATTGATACTTTCAAATATACAATAAAAGAAGATTATGTTTTTAGTGACTCTACACTTAATAATCTGGATTACAAAGGTAAAAGAGTAATTACTGTCACAGCCCACAGGAGGGAGAACCTGGGGAAACCTCTTGAAAATATCTGCAAAGCTTTGAAATTTATTGCAGATGCCTATAAAGATGTGCATATCGTATATCTGGTTCATTTAAACCCCGCAGTAAGAAAGACAGCCTGGGAAATACTCTCGGAACATGAAAGAATCAGTCTCCTGGACCCCGTGGATGTTGAACAGACCCACAACCTTATGAAAAAGTCATACCTTATAATAACCGATTCAGGGGGTCTGCAGGAAGAAGCGCCTTCCCTTGGCAAGCCTGTTATTGTTACAAGGAATGAGACTGAACGCCAGGAAGCTGTTGACGCCGGGACGGTTAAACTTGCCGGTACCAATAAAAAAAGGATTATTGAACTGACATCAATGCTTCTGGAAGACCCGGTGGAATACAACAGGATGGCAAAGGCTGTAAATCCCTATGGCGACGGACATGCTTCCGAAAGGATTGTAAAGGCTCTATTATATGAATTCGGTTACAGCAGAGAAAAACCGGAAGAGTTTGGCAAATAAAACCAATTGTTATATTCTGCATAATCCTCATTAATCATGTTGTGTACTGATTATTCAATTACTATAAAACAACTGGAATTATATTTATACAAAAACATCCTTGAAAGGGTGTTTTTATTGTGCTATTATATTCTTTAATATTTTTTTGGAAGGATAGAGGAAAAAGCCTGTATTAGATGGATAGCAAATTTAAGCAAAACAAACAAGGAGTTTTAAACAAATATACCGTAGTCGGGATGTTGATTTTTTTTGTGGTTGCCTTTTTAATAAATGTTTTGCTTTTACAAAGCCTGTCATTTATGATAGGCCTTTTAATTGGCTCCAGTATAGGGTTTTTGAAATTCTACTTCATGAGTGGATTTTTATCAGTACTTGTTATGAAACCTGAAGCCGTGAACTTACATAAATCAGGCATTGTAAAGTACATACTAAGTATTGCAACTGTCATTATCATTCTTGCTGCTGCAGCAATTTATGATTTGTTTCTCTTTGCAGGGGTATCGGCAGGTATTTTGGCAATGCCCGTAATAATAACAATCAGCGCACTTAAACAGCGGTATTGAATAATTAGAAGGTGAGTTTATTGGAACGTCTGGGCGAAGAAATAGTCAGCGCTCTGACGCCGACAGAAATATTTAACATAAATTTGTTTGGGATCAGAATTTCCATAACAGATACAGTAATTTCCATGTGGATTGCCATGGCTTTAATTATAGGGGTTGTCATATTCCTGACAAGGTCTTTTAAAACAATTCCCGAAGGCAGGCAGAATGTAGTTGAGATTGCTGTGGAATTTATAAATAATTTTACTCAGGACACGATAGGGCACCATTGGAAAACCTTTGCGCCGTTTATAGGAACATTGCTTTTTTTCCTTGTTACAGCCAATATAATTTCCATATTCAATTTCATACCCACCGGTGAAACTCTTTACAGGATTACCGGCAATGAGTCTTTTGCAAATTGGCCGAAATACAGCATAAGGCCGCCTGCCAAGGATGTCAACGTACCCTTTGCCCTGGCCACTGTAACAACATTTTTCATTATTTACGGGGCAATAAAGTTCAAAAAGGTGTCAGGCTGGCTGAAAAGCTTTGTTCAACCTATTCCGATACTCTTACCCTTGAATATAATGGAGTATTTTATAAGAATTCTTTCTCTTTCTTTCCGGTTATTCGGAAATATTCTGGGAGCCTTTATAATAATGGAATTGATTTATATGGTGGTTCCATTGGCTTTGCCTGCTGCCTTGAGCATATATTTCGACCTGTTTGACGGGGCATTGCAGGCGTACATTTTTGTATATCTATCCACTTTTTACATAGCTGAGGCAGTAGAATAGGAGGTGTGGCATTATGAACGAAGGTTTGATAGCGCTGGCAACCGCAATTTGCGGACTGACAGGGATTGGGGCAGCTTTCAGTATTGGGATGGCAACCCAGAAATCCGTTGAATCTGCAGCAAGGCAGCCTGAGGCGGCTGACAAGATTCAGAGAATTTTAATATTAGGTGCGTCTCTTATAGAAGCAACGGCAATTTACGCGTTTATTCTTGGTTTACTGCTGATTTTTGTAAGATAAAGCCATTATATAGAGTTGCTTGAAGGGAAGTATTATAATGAGTAATTTGTTAAGCGGATGGACTTTTATATTCACAATAATAAACTTTATTATACTGTACCTGGTTTTAAAGAGGTTTTTGTTCAAGCCGGTCACCGCATATATGGAGAAAAGAACAAATTCAATCAAAGAGTCTATCAAAAAGGCTGAGGATGCCAACAGGGAAGCTGAAAACCTGAAAATGGAATATGATAAGAAGCTGAATGAAAGCGCCATACAGGCGGATATGATTATCCGGGAAGCTAAGGAAAAGGCCAGGAAGGAATACGACGAGATAATAAAGGAAGCCCGGCGTGAAGCGGAAAATATTAAAGCCAGGGGTTTGGAGGAAATTGAAAAACAAAGGGAGCAGATGATGAAAGAAATTAAGAAGGAAGCATCTGCTTTGATTTTTGCTGCCGTGGAAAAACTTATTGACGCCAATATTGACAGCGAAAAGAACAGGAAACTGGTGGAAAAGTTTCTAAATGAGTCGGATGTGGCGTAAAGGCAGGAGGGTACCGTGGGTAATACACTTGATATAAAAATCATATCAGCTTTTCCGCCGGATAGTGACCAGGTGGAAAGAATCAGAAAAAAGTATAGCGAAAAGTATAAGGAGAAACAGGTTCATATCAGTGTTGAGACAGACAAAAGCCTGAAAGGCGGCATCAAAATACAGATAGGTGACACTGTTATTGATGGAAGTCTGGACACCCAATTGGCGGAGTTTAGAAATAGCCTGATGAATCCGGACCTGGTTGATACAGGTGTTGAAAAAAGTGAATATAACTTGTGGTTGAAAAAGCAAGTCGAGAAAATTTCCTTTAAGGTTAAAACACTGGAAACAGGCACCGTCCTTAAGGTGGGAGATGGTATAGCTTGGGTTGAAGGACTTTCAAACTGCATGTACGGTGAACTTTTGCAGTTTGAAGGTGGAATTTACGCCATGGCCTTAAACCTTGAAGAGGATAAGATAGGATGTGTTTTGCTGGGCGGCGATGAAAATATAAAAGAAGGGTCAAAGGCTGGCAGGACAGGCAAAGCAGTAACCGTGCCCGTTGGCATGGGGCTCATCGGAAGGGTTGTCAATCCTTTGGGCATCCCCATTGACGGAAAAGGTGAAATACCCCGTGGAAAAGAAAGACCCATTGAATATCCGGCAGCGGGTATTGTAGAAAGACAGCCTGTAGACACTCCGCTTCAGACAGGAATTATAGCCATTGACGCAATGGTGCCGATAGGAAGAGGACAAAGAGAGCTTATAATCGGGGACAGACAGACAGGCAAGACTGCTCTGGCTGTGGATACCATTATCAACCAAAAAGGAAAAGATGTTATTTGCATATATGTTGCAATAGGGCAAAAAGCTTCCGCCATCTCGGCGATAGTGGAGACACTCAGGGAGTTTGGCGCAATGGAGTATTCCATTGTTGTATCATCAACTGCCAGTGATTCGCCTGCATTGCAATACATAGCCCCTTATGCCGGTTGTGCCATTGCCGAGGAGTTTATGTACAATCACCATAAAGATGTACTTATTGTATATGATGATCTTTCAAAACATGCGGTGGCTTATAGAACCATGTCCCTTTTGCTGCGCCGTCCCCCCGGGAGGGAAGCTTATCCCGGTGATGTATTTTACCTTCACTCAAGGCTTTTGGAGCGGGCGGCAAGACTTAAGGACGAAACCGGCGGAGGTTCCATTACCGCTTTGCCCATAGTTGAAACCCAGGGCGGTGATGTGTCGGCATATATACCTACTAATGTAATATCGATAACAGACGGTCAAATTTACCTTGAACCTGAATTGTTTTTCGCGGGGCAAAGACCTGCGGTCAATGTAGGTCTTTCAGTTTCAAGGGTTGGTGGAGCTGCACAGATAAGGGCAATGAAAAAAGTAGCCGGTCCCCTCAGGATAAATCTTGCCCAGTACAGGGAGCTTGCAGTTTTTTCACAGTTCGGGTCGGATCTTGACAGGGCGACAAGGGAAAAACTGCAGAGGGGCGAGTTGCTGCTGGAGACCCTGAAACAGGACCAGTACGCACCTATGGATGTGGAAGACCAGGTTATAGTTTTATATGCAGCAACCAACGGCTATTTTATGGGATATCCAATAAGCCGGATGAAAAGCCTTAATTCCGAATTATTGAAATTTATAAGAAAAAAATATAAAACTGTACCTGAAACAATAAAAAACACAGGCGAACTTGACAAAAGAACAGAGGAAATTCTGGAAAAGGCCATCGAGGATTTTAAATCAAGCCTGCCGGCCATGCAGAATGCCTGATCATAAAACAAAAGCAGGAGAAATATTTGTCCTGGGTTTCCGGTGCTTTTTTGGCTTGCCGGAGCGGACAAAAATGAATAAATGGTGAAGGTTTATTGCATTATTTCGCGGTACCCTGAGAGCATGCCGGAGAAAAATGCATAGTTTACGAGAATTTAATTTGTGTGTTACAAGTGCCTTATAGGTATGCCGGAGCACGCAAAATGGGTAGTTGGTGAAATATTTATGGAGAATATCCGGGAAATTCAGCAAAGAATCAGAAGCATAAATGAAACAATGCATATGACAAAGGCCATGAAGCTTATTTCAGCAGCCAGGCTCAGGAGGGCAAGGCAGCAGCTTGATGTGGCCTTGCCTTATTTTAATAAAGTCAGGGAGACAATCGGAGATATATTAAGACACAGCGGCGGAGTTAACAGCAAATATTTTGATTTAAGGCATGAAAAACAGATCCGCAAAAAGGGATATGTAGTAATCGCAGGGGACAAGAGCCTTGCAGGAGGATACAACTATAACATATACAAGCTGGTGAATTCCGAATTGGAAAAGAATCCTGATGCCTTGTTGATGGTAGCCGGAGATGTAGGGCGTACTTATTTTGAAAGGCATAATTTCAACGTATTAAGTGAATTCAGATATACTGTGCATAATCCTACAATATACCGAGCCCGTGATATGGCGGAGGACGCAGTTGAAGTATTCAGAAATCATGAACTGGATGAAATAGATTTAATATTTACCCAAATGGTAAACACCCTAAATCTGAAACCAACCATTATGAAATTGTTGCCTTTTGAATTGGAAACCTTCCTGAATCCGGGTGAAGTAACAACCTTCGATGAGGAGGAAATGCTTTACGAGCCTTCATATGAAGCTGTGCTTGATGTGCTGATACCAAAGTATCTTAAAGGAATTATTTATGGAGCTCTTGTTGAAGCCTTTAACAGTGAACAGAGTGCAAGAATGACCACCATGGACAGCGCATCAGAAAATGCTGAAAAAATCATAGGCCGGTTGAGAAATGAGTATAACCATGCAAGGCAGGGGGCAATCACCAGGGAGATTTCGGAAATTATCGGAGGCGCAGAGCAAACAAACGGAGTTGATTAAAATGTCTGAAAACATAGGATATGTGACACAGGTAGTAGGTCCTGTAATAGATGTGAAATTCGCACATGGCAGCCTTCCGGCATTGCTTAATGCTGTTAAGATAGATTTGGAGGGCAGGGAGATTGTTGCTGAAGTAAGCCAGCATCTGGGCCATGATGTGGCAAGATGTGTTTCCATGACCTCAACCGACGGACTGAAAAGGAGCGAAAAGGTGATAGATACCGGCAGCCCCATAAAAGTTCCCGTAGGAGAGGAAGTTCTCGGCAGGATGTTTAATGTCATAGGAAAGCCGATGGATAACAAAGGTGAAGTAACAACTTCCAGATACCTGCCTATCCATAGGAAGCCCCCCAAATTTGATGAACAGGTTCCCCCCAGGGAAATACTTGAGACTGGAATAAAAGTTATAGACCTTCTCTGCCCGTATGTAAAGGGAGGCAAGATCGGCCTGTTCGGGGGAGCTGGCGTGGGTAAGACGGTGCTTATCCAGGAGCTCATCAGAAATGTTGCCACCGAACATGGAGGTTACTCTGTTTTTACAGGGGTGGGTGAAAGATCCCGGGAAGGGAACGACCTCTGGAATGAAATGATTAAATCCGGGGTAATCGAAAAGACTGCCCTCGTTTTCGGGCAGATGAATGAACCTCCCGGTTCAAGAATGAGAGTTGCCCTGACAGGTCTGACTATGGCGGAATATTTCAGGGATGAACTGGGACAGGATGTACTTCTTTTTATTGATAACATATACAGGTTTATACAAGCAGGTTCGGAAGTTTCAGCCCTTATGGGAAGAATACCGTCTGAAGTAGGATATCAGCCAACACTGGCTACCGATGTTGGTATACTTCAGGAAAGGATTACTTCCACAAAAAACGGTTCCATCACTTCTGTTCAGGCGGTGTATGTTCCGGCGGACGATCTAACAGACCCGGCACCTGCCACTACGTTTGCACATCTGGATGCGACAACGGTCTTATCCAGAAAAATTGTGGAGATGGGTATTTATCCCGCAGTGGACCCATTGAATTCCACTTCCAGGGTATTGGACCCCCGAATAGTGGGAGAAGAGCATTATACTGTGGCCCGCAAGGTTCAGGAAACACTGGAAAGGTACAAGGAATTGCAGGATATAATTGCCATCCTGGGCATGGATGAGCTTTCTGAAGATGACAAGCTTTTGATATACAGGGCCAGAAAGATGCAAAGATTTCTATCCCAGCCGTTTTTTGTGGCTGAGACTTATACAGGCTACCAGGGCAAATATGTTCCCATTAAGGAAACGGTCCGGGGTTTTAAGGAAATAATTGAAGGCAAATGTGATAACATAGATGAATCCGCATTTTACATGGTGGGCAGCATTGATGAAGTCTACAAGCGGGCCGGAAAAATGCAGCAGGCGGGTTCCTAAAAAAGATGTGCATGGTGCCGGCGGCATTCGCGGATACCGGAACCGGTATGGCACATGAGTATTTTTGATGCTATTGGCTGATGAATTTGGCAGGTGGGTTTTATGGCGAAAACTTTTTTTCTTGAAATATTTACGCCTGAAAGGAAATTTTTCACCGGGTATGTGGAATCACTGGTTATAAAAACTCCTGAAGGCGAAATGGGAATACTGGCAGGGCATATCCCTGTTGTTTCAGTGGTTGACATTGGCCCTGTGAGAATCAAAAGCAACGGGAAATGGATGGATGCCGCATTGGGTGAAGGCTTTATAGAGGTTACACGGGATAGGGTTGTGGTACTTGCCGATACTGCCGAATGGCCATATGAAATAGATGTGAACAGGGCTTTGGCTGCTAAACAAAGGGCGGAGGAAAGATTAAGGCAGAAGGTGGACTATAATCATTCCAAAGCTGCTTTGACAAGGGCCATGGCACGGTTGAAGGTAACACGCAAAAGGAGTTAACCGGTGTTGTGTTATTGTTCTGCACACATTTCATTTTTTCACGTGCGTGCTTATATTGCTCAGAACCATACCCTGTCTTGCGCTTATTTTTCCTAAACTGATAGCACTTACTTTCCGATATAGATAATGAATATTAATAATCACTACCTGAGAAGTTGCAAGTGACTTTCCGGGAATTTAACTTGTTATTGGAGTCGGAAGTTTATGTACATTAAAATAAAGAAAGCCCTCGCGTTTTTTGCAGCATTCTTAATGTCTCTTTCGGTTTTGCCCGGTTTTGGCGGCCAGGTTATGGCGAATGGTTCTTCCGTAAATGTTTATGTAACGGATTACCGGGCAGGGACTGTTACTTTTCGCTGGGATGGGATATCATATGCAATGTCTGTAAAAGTGACCTGGCATAGCCCTGAAAAAGGAGAAGAGCAGGTCATTGTCAACCAGACAGGCAATTCATTTCAAATAGGTGGATTACAGAACAATTACATATATGACATCAAGGTTGAAATTTTTGACGATGAGAACGGTCAGGGCCGCAAGATTGCAGAAGGCTTTCTGTATTTTTGCCCGGATATTACATTCTATTCGACTCCTGTCAGGCAGGATTATGTCGACCTTCCCGGAGGAGGAAGGGAAATCGGAAGCAAACCGGGTCTTGCCATGAGGTGGGCAATGCCTAAAGTCTGGGACGGCAGTTCTTTTGTATATATTGACCAGGCTCTTACGCATATGGAGGAACAGATAAGAAATGTTTACCGGGACAACCGGGAACTTGCATCCTTCGGGTTCAGGATAAATATTTCAAGCAACAGGAATACCTTGAACAGCGGGTCCCTGCAACAATCAATACTTATTGACAAATCAGCGGCAGGGTATGAGGCCAGAACTTCGGGAGAGCAAAATGTAGCATGCAGGGTAAGGGATATTGATAATGACGGGTACTTGAGTTTTGACCTTATAGGCAGAGAAGATGGAAGTGCAAAATTACCCGACCCAAAGGAATACGAGCTTCCGGATTCGGATATACTGCCGGGTTCGGTTTATTATATGAATATCAAGCCCGTTTTCAAAGACTCAAGGGGAGAAAACGTCAATGCCATTACGGTGGGAGCACCTTCCCAGATGAACGGGAGTATGCTCCAGGGAGCAGTTCCCTACACATATACACCGATCAGATTTCAGCTTTCAAAGGATGCTTTGAATAATGTTTATGTTAAAATTTATAAATTGAACCAGGGAAGTCTCGACCTGCCCAGGCTGTATTATGAAATACAGGCTGGAGACGATGATTCGATTCCGGGAGACTGGGACGTTAAAGACACCATGGATGACAGTTATTTTGCCTATGGGTCCCCCTATGCAGTTTCCATTATCACCGGATTAAATATCAGCAATATTATATACTACAAGATTGTGGTAAAATCGGACAGTGTAGGAGACAGGATAACATCCCAGCCTTTGCCGTATAAAATTGAAGATGACACAAACAGGCCTCCCGCTCCACAGAATGTGAAAGTGACAAACCCCGTTTTAAGCATACGGGAAGTGGTGGACCCTGATACAGGAGAAGTTTATACCGAAAAAACCACCGACTTTGTGCTGTCCTGGGAGAAGCCTTCCGATTGGGATACTATCATCAGCAACACCGACCCTGATCACGATGTATATATGCACGTACTTTTAAGCACAAGCCAGACGGACCTGAACCTGGACCCTGCGCCATACCTTGTTGCAGAGGGTAAGGTTTATGGCCAGTTCCAACCACGATTCAGGCTGGTTAAATACTTCAACCTAAGGTCTCCGAACGTAAGAGTGAACGGAAACCGGCTTGAATATGTCCTTAAAGGGTTTGAACTTTTTACCGGGGAGGAAAGCGACGGGATAAGCGACGAGATTATTAACAACGCCGAAGGATATCCTGATTTCCTTTTGCCTAATACAGTCTATTACTTGCAAATGTATACAACCAAAAGCGCAGCCCATAAAGGTTCAACCAATGAGGAGCATATGTCCGGCAAGTCAATTACTACCAGTTTCACCACTCTTTCATCTGCTGAAAGGGATGTCCCCCTGCCCCTGAATTTCAGGCTCAATGCAAATGCCATTGACAGCAACGGGGACAACTATATAGTGTTGTCGCTGGAAAAGGTGAAACTGGATTGGAATTATTATGCACCTAAAAGCGCTGCGAATAAAAATATATATTATGATTATTATATAAGTACAAGCCTTGATCCGGATTCTTTCATTCTTTTGGGAACCACCCAGGATCCTGGCGGTGAAATCGATTTTTTGGGTCTTGATGCAGCCAGTACCATAATCACTGCATCAATCAAGAGCTTTAGAAGCCAGGAGCTTGTAAACAGATTCGGACATAAAATCCGGCCCAACAGTGTATATTACTTTATGGTAAGGACACGCCTTGTTGTGGAAGGCCAGGAAGATAAGATATCGGATTTTACTTCAGTACTCCCTGTTACCACCATACGGGACCTGAACGGCACACCCGATGAAGATCCAAAACGCCCCCTGGCTCCTGTTGATTTTGGGGTTGCAGGAGATAGCGGGGCAATACCGGGAGTTGCAGGCTCCATAGTCTCCTTTGAGTGGACAAGACGGGAAACCAATGAAATTTATCAGATAATATGCACTTCGGATTATGTAAAACCCGATGCGATAATAGAAGACTATCAAAACGATCAAACCTATCTGAGTTTTATAGCGGCATTTGGAGGGCCGATCAACATAAACCCGGAAGGGGACCCTCTACAAATAAATCTTGAATACAATAAAGATACAAAGGTTTTCCGGTATACCATCGACCGCTGGATATCGCCCAACAGGCTGTATTATTTCAGCATCAGGGCAATAAGCAGGACAGATGGCAGGGAAAGTGCATGGGTTTCAATTCCTGTGACAACGGCTCTGATTGATCAGCCTGTTGCTATTGAAGTGGTTTACGATTATGTACTCAAACTGTCATGGGAGGACAGTTCCGTGCCGGACAGCGGAAGCTACAGGGTATATCTGAAAGAGAACAATAAACCGGATTTTAAACTGCTGGATCTTTCAAATTACCAGATAGTGAAGGACGGCAATAAATATTATGCCACCATACACAACCTGAAGGAAAATTCATTATATGATGTACGGGTTTACCGTAGCCTGGCCCAGGGTGTACCTGTTTATGAACGCTACAATCTCAGTACCAGGGACGGATGCCACCAGATTGAGGTCGCCTGGAAAGGTCTGACAGGCTATAAATACGAGCTCGCCATTAAGGCTGAAACTGATGCTGACTATACCATACTTACCGATGGCGACCTGGAATTGTTCCTGAATAACGACAGGCAAACAGCCTCCTGGCATGTGGAGAAAACTCTTGAGACAGCAGGAACCGCTTACAGCAATTACTTTGCCAGAATCAGGACAATACCGGTATATACAGACGGGGTGATAACCGGCCACAACCAACTTATGTCCAATACCCGATACTATATAAAAGTCCGGTCTGTAAAGGTTGATGCAGTGGATACAACCAAAGTGTACTACTCCAAGTATGCCGGACCCTGCGACACCAGGACTGAATTTAACAAAGAGGATTATGAGCAAAATGAGAAGGATACGCTAAAGAAGCTTATGTATATGGACAGAATTGACAGCCTGAACAGTCAGCCATACTGGATGGTGGATATGGGAAGCACTCCGACGATTAAAATTCTTCTAAAGAGTGACAGGGTTTCCAGCATGATTGAAAACTCCGGCTCTGAAACCTACACTCTTGACCTGGAAGAAATTTCGGAGGGTCATGTTTACAATGAGGCATCTACAGGGCAGGAACAGTATATAATTTACATTCCCTTTAACATAATACAGTCTTTAAATGCCGCCAATACATCCTTCAATATCAGGATGGACACTTCGGAAATTTCCATTCGGCCGGAGTCTATAGGTGCCAGGGTATATGATTACATAGGCGCAGCAGTCAGCCCTGGCATAAATGATGTCTTCATCAGACTGACAATTATGAATGGCCAGGCCAATGTGCAAGGACTTCCGGCCGGATTTGAGGCTGTTTCGGAATGTATGGATTTTCTGGTGGATGTACTGGGGGTCGCAAAAAACAGGGGTGAGATAAACAGTGCCATTAAAGGATTCCTCTTTGATGAAAAAACCGGTTTGGTTAATTCAAAGCTGGACATCCTGATGAATCCGTACAACAGTAATGCTCTGGGGACAATTGATGAAATCAGACTGTATATAGAAGAGCTTGTTGGCGAGTTGGAACAGGAGTTATCCATATATATTTATAATATTCTGGGTGAATCCATTCTTTCCGAAAGAGCTATGGAAGCCTTGAATAATCCGGTTTTGGTGGGAATGAATGTTTTTAACAGCCAGGGTTACATATGGCCATATGTTTTACCACCGGGAACAGGCAAGTGGATGGAAATAGAAGGTGAAACGGTATTTCTGGGCAGCAAAGCCTTGTTCAATACCAGGTTGGCAGGCCGTATTGCACTCTTAAAGGGCAAAAAAGACGAAGGAAATATGCCTGAACTTGCCGGTATCCCGGAAAATATAGCTGATTTTGTAACACGAAACAACCTGACAGAGGTGTTTGAAATAAAAAACCCAATGTATTTTTACAGCAATGCTACGGTCAGAGATACCGTGCTGATTTTTGAAAAACTTTCGGGTATGAAGGCCATACCCGGACAAGACTTAAAAGCAAAATGCAAAGTGTTGGGGCTTGATACCATACTGGATGCTGGAAATGAAAAAAGGAGCATCAACAGGCAGGAAGCAGCTTTGGTACTTGCAAGGCTCTATTCTTTGAAAAACGGTGTGAACATTGATAAATTCCGACCTTCAAGGCTGATTTTTATAAATGATGAGGGTAATATTGACAACAAGGCATTATCTAAAGTTTATCTGTCAGTTGACCTGGGATTTTTAAGCCTTGACGGAAAAGGGAACTTTTTACCCCAAAAGGCGGTTACAGTAATTGAACTTCTTTCAGCATATGAGAAGGTATTTGATAAAACAAGATAGGTGGGTTTGCATGAAATTTTTCAAAAAAGTGCTGGCAGCATTAATTGCATTAATAATAATTTTAGAAATACTGGCCTTGAATGTGCTGGCTTTTACGGATACATGCCAGCAGCTTCCTCCGCGGATGGTAAGGGTGGAAGGCCAGGATGGCCAGACAGAGCCTCCCATTGGCTATAACGAGTATGACGGGTATTATGTGGACTTGAGGTTTGACGCAATATTTCCTGTAAATCCGGAACAACCGGTGGTCGGGAGGTTCTTGAATTTCTATTCCCAACCTATAGAAAAGCCTTACAGGCAAGGCCGTTCTACGGTAGTAACAGAGCTGAACGTGCCTGTCCCTGCTGAGGGAATGTCCTACAGGCGGATGAAGGGATTTTCATCCGGTACCATATATTATATTGATGTTGCCGCATACCACAGCCACAGGACTGAAAGCGGCGAAATTGTAAACAGTCTGGAGTCAGTCCGCCAGCCTGTAAAACTGAAGGTGTTGACTGACATTGAAATTGAAGCTTATACATATGGTTCACATGAATTAAGGATTGTGTGGGATGATGTATGGGATGTGAACCGGAGAATAGATTACAGGATATATGTATCAGAGACAAAGGATTTTGCAAATACTCCTCCGGTATATATAAATCAGAATGACATCGGCCCCGGGAAGACGGTTACCGTAAATGAAGCTACAGGAAAGCTTGAGTATATCCATAAAGTCAGGGACCCGGGCAGGGTTTATTATATAAAAATAGTGCCGGATATTCAGGATAGCTCGGTCAAATGTTCTCCCCAGACAAAAGTTGTTGAAGCAAGCAGCTATATTCTTGTAAAAACCACAAAGGTATCTTCCACCGAAACAGGAACCGTGTGGCGTCTTGATTGGAGTCCGGTGGTTACCGGATTAGGAGACAGTGACATAAAAATCAGTTATCAGATTTACAGGGGGGTGCCAGGAACAACTGATGTACCACAGTATATAGCCTCTGCAAGCGGTAATACATTTTTCATTAACCAGCCGGTGGATGATGTGGGGTATTATTATATAATCAGGGCAGTAGTTACAAAGGACGGAGAGAATGTCTACCGAAATGTTACTATAATGTCCGACAGGATTATTGTAAAGGAGGATGAAATACCGGCAGTTCCTCCTGCACCGGAAATAGTTGACGAATTTGCCAGGGCACCCGGGGATTATATAATAAGGTTTCAGGACAATCTTACCCCAACCAGTGCGATTCTCTTGTGGAGGGCGCCCTTGAAAGGCGACGGCACCCTGGACAGGTCCGTAACATATAACATATGGCTGGTTACAGACCCTTCCATGATAGATAATCCACCCCAGTCCTCGAAGATTGCATCCAATGTGTCAATGACCCAGTATAACCAGGTGCTTAACGGGACTGCAATTGTGGGTTATAAATATGGTTTAACCAATTTGATTCCGAACACGACATATTACATAAAAATAGTTGCAAGGAAGGTATTTATAGATATTGTGGACGGGCAGCTCAAGGAAGTCACATATGAGTCAGCACCTTCAGTGAAAATAGTCGTAACGCCTGCCGAAGGCAGGATTTACCCGCCACTGATACCAGAAAGGCCGCCTTTTATGGTTAAAAAAGATCTGCAGGGACAATACATGATTGGCAGTAATTTTGCAGTCCTGCAAGTGAGAAACCTGTGGTATGAAAAATACAGTTACGAACTGGACAGGTGGGTATTTGTAGAAACAAACAGGAAATCTGCAAATGATATTCCCGATTATGACCCTGTGGCAAATCCGCCGGACAATATCAATTACAGGGTTGTGGAGTATGATAATGAAATAAAACTGGATGTGGGATGTATTAAATATGTGGATGGTATGACTGCCGATGACATCAGGACACTTATTGCATCCACAGAACCGGAAAAAAAGATTGATATACCTTTAGTACCCAACGACCCCTGGGAGGACCCAAAACTTAATGCTCCATATGAAACCAACCCGAATGTGTATAAGAAACACAATGTGGATATTCTGATAGACGGCCTTGAGCCAAATACATCCTATATAGTGTGGGTAAGGGCAGTAAGAAGAAGGTCGGATATTGTATCAGGACCTTCAGAGCCCATTATAATTACCACAGGTCCAGAACTTACGGTGCCGCCTGAAAAGCCTGTTGTACCTGTTTTCACATATGGTTTTGCGGGGGATACCTATATAGATATTTCATGGAACTACAGACCTGGGTACAACTACAATATCAGATACGGGACAGTGGATAATATAAACTCTGCCAAGCAATCAATCCGGGTAAAATATGAAGATATAAGGTTCAAAAGTTTTTACAGGGTGGAAGGTTTGCAGCCTGCCACCACATATTATTTCTGGATACAGGCTGAATTCAATAATGAGTCGGGGAATACTGCCGTATCTGACTGGAGCGATTCCCTTGTGGTAAGAACTCTGGATTACCTGCCACCTCCGACACCTTTGGGGTTTGGGGTTAAAAACATTCCGGATGCAATTTCTAAGAATTCAGTAATGTTTGAATGGCTGATCCAGGAAAACATGGAGTATGTGCTGGAGATAGCAACCAATATGGAGTACAGGGATCCTGTAAGAATCACTCTTGGAAATGTATCAGAATATCTGGTGGAAGATTTGAGATCCAACACAAGATATTTTGCAAGATTGTATGCATATGATCCCGTAAAGAATCTTATGTCCGAACCCACGCAAAGTGTTGTTGTCAGGACAAAAAGAAGTTATGACGATTATGACTCGGACCAGGATACCGACAAAGTAATTACAGGGGATTTTATTGAAAAAGGCTCCTACCCTGTTAACGGAAAGTGGATAGTCAGGGTTACCGGGGTAAATGCAGACAGATTTATTGAATATATGCGGACAGACAACAGGCAGGACTATGTAATTGAGCTTATTACCATGCCCGAGGGCGCGTCATGTGTGTCAATTGCAGTATCCCAAAAACTTTTTAAAGCTCTTGACACCATGAAAGAAAACATAGAAATAATCACGGCTTTTTGCAAGATTACCATAAGGCCGGGAATGTTTGATTCAGACATAGACAGATTTCTTGCAAGCCGGTACAAGGACTATGAATATATTTTGGAAGTAGGAAGAAGCAGTTTTGATGGATATGAAAATATTGATCCCCTGGACAAACCTTTTTATATTGAGATAAGCGCAAGAGCTGAAAGCACGGTTTTTCCTGTTGATTACCTGGCAACCCCCATGGGAGTAGGCCTCACGACAGCAGGTAATCAGGATTTATCCCTGTCCGGTGTGTATTTCCGGAAAACAGGGTCAAACAGGTGGGAAAACGTTGGTGCCCAAAGCCTGGATTATGTTGGCGGCAGGCTTCAAACAAACGTTGATATAACAGAACCAGGGCATTTTATACAGGCAACGGAAAGAGCAAAAGAGCAGTACAAAGACTTAAGGGGCCATGTATATGAGCAGTCTGTCAAGAATGTACTGAAAAATTACATCCTTACAAGCTTGCCTGGAGCTTACTTTTTGCCTGATGCGAAAATCAGCGCAGGGGAAGCGGTAAAGATAATAATGGATATTCTGAAAGCTGATTATAATGACAATTACATGAATATGGCTGTCAGGTCGAAAATCATGACAAAGAGCTTTGCAGCTGAGGATTATTGCACAAGGGAAGCTGCAATTGCAATGGCTGTCAGGCTGTATGAACTGAAAAAGGGAACTTTGGCAATCCCGGCGGTAAGAGGCCTGAATTTATTCAGCGATATGGACAAGGTTTCGGAGGACTTACTGGAAAGAGTGGAATTTGCGCTGCAAAACGGCATTATGTTCAATATAACAGGCAATGAGCTCAAACCCCGTGAAAATCTGACAAGAGCGGAGTTTATGGTTCTGGTGGAAAGAACTTTGGCATTATGTGGAGAACTATGAGATTCCAAGACGCTATAAACTGTGTTTTCCCAAGTCTCGTTGAAAATAGCTGTATTAGGGGCTGTTATCATTTTTCACAAATTTCCGGACAATCAATGGTGCATGAACCATGAGTTCTAAGCCAGCCATTTTCAGCACTATCTCATGTCAAACCTTTTTTTTTCAGGTATATCCCCCTTTCAATCCGGCAATACTTGTAGTATACAAATAATCCGGAGTGAAAGGGGGATTTTTATAAACATGACAAGCACTTTTCATTTGTAGATTTTTCTTTTTATTATACCCATAATATTTTCAAAAAATTATACAGCAATTAAACAATTTATAAAAATTGCGAATACGACTTCAGGCTTTATGGCATTTTTGAAGCTGAAATTCCGGCAGTGAAATTTATTCTTGCAATGGAACAAAAAATACAGTATTAACTTCAAATGGAAAAGGGCAGCTTAATTTTGGCAGAGGTACCATCATAGAAGTTTGAACTTACATATGGACTGCAGTACCTGATTGCAAATGTATTATTTGCCAGGGGTAAAAATGAAATTTTGTGTATGGTTAAAACACTTTGCATGTAAACATTATTGCTTGCAGACAAAAAACTTTCTTGAGACTTGACACCTGTAACGGCAAAGGATATTGTGATTGTTTAGTGCAATAAAGAAAGGATTGGTTATTAATTGGCGATATTTAGAATAGAAGGCCCGGTGACCTTGAATGGAAGAGTCAGAATCAGCGGAGCGAAGAATTCCATACTTCCGATAATTGCAGCTTCCTTGCTGGCAGAAGGGGAAAGTGTTTTTGAAGAAGTGCCGCATCTGAAAGACGTTGAAATAATGTGTGAGCTGGTGGAGTCTCTTGGGGCAAAAGTAAAATTCTCACCCAAAGAATCAAGGCTGACTGTAGACCCGGCAAATGTTGAAAATATACTTGCACCATATGAGCTGGTCAACAAGCTCAGGGCTTCTTTTTTGGTTATGGGGCCTCTTTTGGCCAAAAAGGGGCAGGCAAAAATTTCCCTTCCCGGTGGATGTGCAATAGGTTCAAGGCCGGTGGACCTGCACCTCAAAGGGTTTGTGGCAATGGGAGCCAGTATAATTTATAACCATGGGTATATTGAAGCCAGGGTAAACCGCAGATTGAAGGGGAGTAAAATTTATCTTGATTTTCCCAGTGTAGGGGCCACTGAGAATATAATGATGGCCGCCACCCTGGCCAAGGGGCAGACAATAATCGAAAATGCCGCAATTGAGCCTGAGGTAGTTGACCTTTCAACATATCTTGTATCCATGGGAGCTGATATCAGGGGAGCCGGCACTGATACCATAAAAATCAATGGAACCGACAAGCTGAAAGGAAGTACCCATACTATCATACCTGACAGGATTGAGGCAGGCACCTTCATGGTTGCAGCCGCCATAACAGGCGGAGATGTAATAATTGAAAATGTCGTACCCAGCCACCTGAAACCTGTAAGCGCCAAGCTGCGGGAAGCCAATATTGAGATAGCGGAGGAACTTACCAGCATACATATAAAAGCAGGTAAAAAGATAAAATCACTTGATATAAAGACACATCCGTATCCAGGTTTTCCAACCGACATGCAGGCCCAAATGACTTCCCTTATGGCAAAGGCGACAGGAACGAGCATGATTGTGGAAACTATTTTTGAAAACCGGTTTATGCATGTAAATGAGCTCAAAAGAATGGGCGCCAGAATAAAAATTGACGGCAGAAGCGCAATCATTGAGGGAGCCATGAAGCTGATGGGCACACAGGTTAAGGCCACTGACCTGAGAGCTGGAGCAGCTTTAATTATTGCGGCTCTGGCTGCCGAAGGCACAAGTGAAATAATAGACGTTGAGCATGTGGACAGGGGTTACGTGTCAATTGATCAGAAACTCAGGCAGCTTGGAGCAAAGATAGAAAGATTCGACTGAACAAGCTATTGCACGAGGATTGCACTGTTGTAGGAACGAAATGAGTGCAGAGCAAGGCTATGTGCTGAGCAAATCCATCTAAAAGTGAACGGAGCTCGATAGCCAGAGTCTTTAAAAAAAGGTTTGTATGATAAATGAAATGAGTGCAGAGCATAACAAAGCTTTTATTTTGAGAAAACCAACGGTTCGCTGAAGGCAAAAATGCTAACGCTTTTTACTCGCCATCCGTGGCTCGAAAAAGCTAAAAAAACGTCCTGTTTTTTTTCACGCATTTTTACCTTCAGCTCACCTGGTTTTCTAACAAAATAAAGCCATTTGCTATCGCTCTGCACTCATTTCATTTTCTTTGGCTGTCTTTTTTTCTAATATGGTCAAACTGAACAAATTCTATTTAATATGCACACATTTCACTGTCCACACATTCAAAGTTTAATCATTGCGCACACCTGAACTGCAAGTCCCGTTTTATTCATAAACATAATATCTCTGAATATATATATAGTATTGACCGGGAGAGGACGGACAGCCCAAAACCGCCGAATACCCGGCTTAAACAATGCTTATGTGATTATATGCAGGTTATTATGTTTAGGGACAGGTAATTTATTTATGAAAAAAATTGCAGTATACATATTGGTTATGGTTTTTGCCATTATAGTTTTGCCTATGATAATAGTCAAAGGATGCAATTTTTCAAGGGAGGTTCTGGTGCCTGAAGACAAGAGTGACAACATCCGGATAAATGTATTTGTTTCGCAGGAAAACCAAACTGTTGAAATGGAGCTTGAGGAATATATAAAAGGCGTGGTGGCAGCAGAAATGCCGGCCGAATTTGAGCTTGAGGCCCTAAAAGCACAGGCTGTGGCTGCAAGGACTTATACATATTCCAGAATGAATGGCTTGTTTCTTCCTTCTGACAACCCCCATGAAGGCGCAGTCGTCTGCACCGACCACACTCATTGCCAAGCCTGGAGAAGTATAGAGGATGCAAAAGCAGAATGGGGGAAAAAATGGGCTGAATATTGGAACAAGGTTGAAGAAGCTGTAAATGCAACCCACGGCATAGTTATAACATACAATAATGAACTTATTAACCCTGTGTTCCATTCAAACAGCGGAGGAAGAACTGAAAACGCCGAGGAGGTATGGGCATGTGACCCTTATCCATACCTTGTGAGTGTCGAATCAATGGGTGATGAACAGGGGGAGAATTATTTTAATTATATCATTATTGAGGAACAGGAATTTATTAGTAAGCTTAGAGAAAAGTTCCCCGGTATTGTTTTAAGTGCAAGCGACATACTTAATGATGTGTCAATTGAATCCTACTCGGAGGGTGGAAGAGTAAAAACGATAAGAATCGGAAGTGAAACAATGAAGGGGACTGAATTTAGAAATTTGTTTTCCTTGAAGTCCACTAACTTTCAGATAAGCAGGGAGAGCAGCACCAGCCTGAGAATAACAACCATCGGGTATGGGCACGGAGTGGGCATGAGTCAATGGGGTGCCAACTATATGGCAAAACAGGGAGAATCATATGAAAAAATACTGAAGTATTATTACAGAGGAGTGGAATTGAGGGTAATTCAATAAAAAATATAATTTCCTCCATGTATAATGTTTCCAATTGCGGAAACAATATAATATGGAGGTGTGAGTATGAATAACAAAAGAATGTTTCCGGAAAAGAAACAGCCAAAAAAAATATTACAGGAGTTCCTGGACAGGAAAGGCTTCTTTATAGTTCTGGTTTTGTGCATTTGCGTTGTGAGCGCAACAATTTACTATGTTACCAGATTCAATGCCGAACCGCCGGTTGATGACCAATATGGTCTTGATGATATCTTGACGAAGGACCCGACAGGAGGACTTGAATCTACAGATTTAACCAATCAAACGGATGAAACTCCGGATGTACTTACCGAATCAACAAATGAAAATGCGTTGGCGTCTTCTGCCACAGACCCGGCCGTAGCAGAAGGCGGCGGGGATACCGAAGTCTCAAATGCATCTCTTGATTCTGAGGACGGTAATGAATCCGAAGATACAGCTACCAGTTCGGTGGATACCGCAACATTTCAGGAAAAGGAAGAGAGCGTGCCGGCTTTTGCCATGCCGGTATATGGCACCGTTTTAACGAGTTTTGCCATGGACAAGCTTGTATACTCCAAGACCCTTGAAGAATGGAGAACTCACAGCGGTGTAGATATTGCAGCAAGCAGGGGAACTGCAGTCAAAGCGGTCGCTGACGGGGTTGTGAGCGACATTAAGAACGACCCCAGATATGGAGTGACAATTATTATTGACCATGAAAACGGGTGGAAAACATTATATGCCAATCTGGCTTCAGGTGATGTTGTGCTTCCAAACCAGAAGGTCGGCAAAGGCGATATAATTGGTTCCGTTGGCAGTACTGCAGCATTTGAGTCGATGGATCCGTCACATCTGCATTTCGAAGTGCTGAAAGATAACGAACCTGTCGACCCGGCAGCTTATTTGCCTGATATAAGCAACACCAGCAAGTAGGGGATATATTGGTATAAGGGAACCTTTGGAGCTATTAAACAATAATTTGTATGGTGAAGGAAAGTGTAGAGAACATGTGCGAACCGATAAATAAAAAGTCAGATTTTTAAAGGTTGTTTAAGTGTTTGGAAACTTATAACGATGGCAGCGGCATGAATTGTTGCTGCCTTTTGCTTTTTTGTCAATAACAAATAGTTTTTCTCATTCTTCCGCTTTTTAATAATCATAAAGCCGCCCCCCTGCGGCATATATATACTGTATAAAAGTAAAATTCATTTGACTGAAGCAATGTGTCAGACATAAAGCCGGGGGAAAAGAAATATGCCAGTAGAGGGGGGCCTTAATTGAAGGATTACATAGAAGAAAGAGTAATCGATTTGGCTAATTATATCGTTGAAGAAAAATCTACAGTAAGAGCAGCCGGTAAAAAGTTTGGAATCTCTAAGAGTACCGTACATAAGGACGTTACCGAGCGCTTAAGAGAGATAAATTCCTTGTTGGCAGATAAGGTCAGAAAAGTACTGGAGGAAAATAAAGCCCAGAGGCATATAAGAGGTGGGGAGGCAACCAAAGCCAAATATAAAAGTGAAGATAAATAAATTCAGTAAAGCAAGCCTTCTTTTGCAAGGCTTATTTTCTTGCCCCTGCCCGGGTACCAGGCATCGGCACCCGTGAAATATAATGGTATTTGCCGGGGCAGAAGCTTCTTCAATATTGTTGTTCCGGACTTAAGCTTGATAAATGAATCAGGGGGCGGTTTTCGCCCCCTTGTCTTTGTTTTTGTTATATAACAAATATGTACTACACCAGGATGTAAAATCAATCATTGCATTATGTGAATAATATGGTAATATTATTATATGATTATCCACCAAAAAGTTAGCCTGCTTCACAAGGAATGTACGCCGCAATGAGTCGTTCCAACATTATACGTAATATATAAGGTTCAACGAATACTTTTTTGGTATTAATCATTATTTATTACGCAGTAATTCTGCATAATAAATGCCGGAAATCCATAATATATCTATGTTATTAGCAAAAAAAAACTACATTGACGCAAATTTATGCGCTTTGCAGGGGGTATACAGATAGCCCGTTTTATCTGTGTAATTCATTGAAAACGCTCAAAAAATTGCGATGATTTACATAAAGGCAGAGGAGGCGACTGATTTGGGACTTGGTATGGACATAGGAATTGATCTTGGAACGGCCACAGTTCTTATATATATTAGAGGGAAGGGTATTGTTCTTAAAGAACCTTCAGTAGTAGCAGTTGACAAAAACACGAACAAACTGCTTGCTGTTGGCGAAGAAGCAAGAAAGATGCTGGGAAGGACACCCGGATACATAGTTGCAATTCGCCCGCTTCGGGATGGCGTTATTTCTGACTATGACATTACTGAAAGGATGTTGAAATATTTTATTGACAAGGTTTGTGGAAGGAGATTCTCCAGTTTATTCAGGTTCAAGCCAAGAATAATGGTATGTGTACCGAGCGGAGTAACGGAAGTTGAAAAAAGGGCGGTAATAGATGCCGCCATGCAGGCGGGGGCCAGGAGAACCTATCTTATTGAAGAACCGATAGCTGCTGCAATAGGAGCCGGTCTTGACATAACCAAAGCCTGTGGAAGCATGGTGGTTGATGTGGGCGGCGGCACCACGGATATAGCAGTCATATCCCTTGGGGGTACCGTTGTAAGTACATCAATAAAGGTTGCAGGAGATAAATTTGACGAGTCAATTGTAAGATATTTGCGTAAAAAGTATAACATGATGATAGGCGAAAGAACGTCAGAGGAGATAAAAATTCAAGTCGGTACGGTTTATCCCAGGGTAAAGGAAGTATCAATGGAGGTAAGGGGAAGAAATCTCATTACAGGTTTGCCCAAGACAGTTACCATTACTTCCACTGAAATCATGGAAGCCCTCGAAGAGCCGGTGGCAGCAATTGTAGATGCAGTTCACTCTGTTTTGGAGAAAACACCGCCGGAGCTTGCTGCAGACATAAGTGACAGAGGTATAGTCATGACGGGTGGAGGAAGCCTGGTATATGGCCTGGATAAACTCATACAGGAAAAAACAGGCATAAACGTAATAATCGCCGATGATGCGGTATCATGTGTGGCCCTTGGAACAGGAAAAGCCCTTGAAAACCTGGAAGTCATCGAGAAAATGGAAGCTGCCGAAGCAAAGCTTGGCAGGAGATAACAAGATACCATACTTCAATTTTAATGTTAAGTAACTGCCCGAAATATCCGATACATGTTGTAGAATACATTAAGGGTGGTTAAAATGATCAGGGGCTTATATACATCAGCCTGGAGCATGAAGGCTATACAGAAAAAAATGGATGTCGTCTCAAATAATATTGCAAATATCAATTCCAATGCATTCAAGAAAGATGTTGCTCTTTTTCGAAGCTTTCCTGAATATCTGACATTGAGCATGGAAAAGTCGAAGGGTAGTCAAGGCATAGGAACAATACAGCCTGGCCATGATGTTGATGAGGTTTTTATTGATTTTACCGAAGGAAGGCTGGAAGTAACGGGGAAAAAATATGATCTGGCGATTAAAGGTGCGCCGGTTTCATTTTTCACTGTGGGCAATGTGAATGCAGATGGCCGGATTGATATATATTATACAAGAGACGGTTCATTTCAAATAAGCCCGAACGGAGAACTGATTACAAAAGAAGGGTATCTTGTCATGGGTGAGGACGGTGCAATAGTCCTGGAAAGTGGCGATTTTACCGTAAATGAAGACGGTACCGTCATACAAAAGGGGGATATTGCAGGGCGCCTGCTCATACAAAACTGCACCAACCCGGAGACATTGAGAAAATATGGCTATTCTTATCTTTTGGCAACTGATGAAACTGTCTTTGAAGAGTTTTCAGGAAGTGTTGTACAGGGCGCAATTGAATTGTCAAATGTCAACCCGATAAGGGAAATGGTGGACATGATTAATGTTATGCGCCAGTATGAAGCAAATCAAAGGATGATATTGACACAGGACAGAACTCTGGAGAAAGCGGTTAATGATATCGGAGCAGTATAAAAGACAAGGGCAAAATCAAGGGGGAATTAATCATGATGAGGGCGCTTTGGACTGCAAGTACGGGAATGATAGCCCAACAGTTCAACGTTGACGTTATTTCAAACAATCTCGCAAATGTAAATACCGTATCATACAAGAAAAACAAGGCTGAGTTCAAAGATTTGCTGTACCAGACAATGAACCGGGCACATATAATGGACAATCAGGGGGTTCCTGTAAATTTGCAGGTGGGTAACGGTGTATCGGTAATTGCCACGGTAAAGGACTTTACCCAGGGAAGTGTTGAAAACACTCAAAACCCGCTGGATTTTCTCATTGAAGGCGAAGGCTTTTTCATGGTACTTGCGCCTGACGGAAACATTATGTATACAAGGGACGGAAGTTTCAAGCTTAGCGTTACCGACCAGGGAAACATGCTTACCACATCAGATGGTTACCCCGTACTTGATGAAATGGGAATGGAAATATATCTTGATGTGGATGTCGAAGACCTTTATGTATCTCCCTTTGGAGAGTTAAGCTATACTGATGAAACCAACACAATCATACCCCTTGGGCAAAGAATCGGTATTGTTAAATTTCCAAACAGGCATGCCCTTGAGAGCATAGGAGGAAACTTCTATATCAGCAATACGGCATCCGGAGACCCGATACCGGATATTGACACAGATGAGCCGTGCATGATTAAGCAGGGATACCTGGAGTTGTCCAATGTACAGGTCGTGGAGGAAATGGTTAAGCTGATTGTCGCCCAGAGAGCGTATGAAATAAGCTCAAAAGCAATCCAAACCGCCGATGATATGCTGGGCATGGCAAATAATCTGGTAAGATAATAAGTTGCATGATATGTGTGGAGCAGGCAAATAATCCGGCAATACAAAAAATGCATGATATGCAGGAGCAGGAGATAATCCGGTAAGACAAGGAAGCTGCATGATATGCCGGGCATGGCAAATAAGCTTGTAAGTAAAAATTGTGAGATAAATTATCGAATTTGGGAATAATTATATTGTGAGATTTTTAATAAGGGAGTATATATGGACGCAATAAGCGGTTTTGGCAAGGTATCTGAAAGTTCTGTAAAGAATATTTATAAAGGGTCCAAAGATGATTCCTTTAAAAAGCAGATTGATGCGGCAATGAGCAAAAATGATGAACAGGAATTGAGGAAGGTTTGCAGAGATTTTGAATCCATATTGCTTCAGTCCCTGTACAGCCAGATGAAAGCAACGGTGCAAAAGGCGGAATTGATACCTGAAAGCGCAGGCCACTCAATTTTAGAGTCCATGCTGGATGAAAAGCTTGTTGAGGAGGCTGCAAAGAACAAGGGTATCGGTCTTGCGGACGTTTTATATAAGCAGCTTGTAAAACAAATTCGTTCCAACAACAGCGACCCGGAGGAAAGCAATTCTGACAAGCCCCTGTAGATGGAAAATGTTTATTGTTCAGAATGTTTGATAATCCACCGCAAGAGTTTTCAGTTGAAAGGTTTAATATTGCACTTGATGAACCCTGTGCAAACTGTTAAACTGAAAAGGTACATATATTTTTCTTGATGAATCCTGCGCAGAAAATAAGTTGCCAAAATTACGGCAATTTTTATGTGCAGAATTTCTCAAGGAAAGTTATGAAAGGTGGTTTATTTTATGCTAAATGTGGTTGATATTCAGAAAATTATTCCTCACAGGTATCCATTTCTTTTAATTGATAAAATTCTGGAGGTTGAACCGGGCAAAAAAGCTGTCGGTTTAAAAAATGTAACAATAAATGAACCCTTTTTCCAGGGCCATTTTCCAGGCAACCCCATAATGCCCGGGGTTCTTGTCATTGAGGCACTGGCACAAACCGCATGTGTAGCAGGGTTGCTGATGGAGGAGAACAAGGGAAAGCTTGGAGTGTTTACCGGTTTTGAAAACATCAAGTTCAGAAAACCTGTCCTGCCTGGTGATACATTAAGGCTTGAAGCTGAATTTTTAGCTTTCAAAATGGGGATGGGAAAGGCAAAAGTATGTGCTACTGTTGACGGTAAAGTAGCAGTAGAGGGTGAGATTAAGTTTGCCCTGATAGACCCTGATAAAGTAAAATAAAGCCTGACCTGGGCTTGAGATGGAGTTTTAACCAGGCAGAAAATATAAAGATTGAGGCACTAATGCCTGGATTCCTTGAAACAGAAGTAAAAATATAAGAAAACAAAAGGGACAGTCCTTTTGTTTGGAACTGTCCCTTTTAGTGCATAGAGGCAGGTTAGGCTTATACGCAGATAAGCTTGGTCTTTCATGCTTACAGTCTTTGGTAAGGGCTTTCCTTCGGGTATGACTCAAGGAACATATCCCCGACTTTGCTTATATCCCCGGCACCCATTGTTAACACAAGGTCGCCGGGAGCCGCATTCAGGACAAGATAATCAACAATTTGCTCAAAATCTGATATATAAACTGCATTTTGCCCTTTTGAAACTATCCTGTCCACCAGCATTTTTGAGTGGATTTCTCCGTTATCGGTTTCCCTTGCTGCATAAATGTCAGTAATGACAGCATAGTAACAATGCCCGAAGGAGTTTGCAAAATCTTCAAACAGGTATTTGGTCCTTGTATATGTGTGAGGCTGGAATACACACCATACCCTGTTGTAGTTCAGCTTTGAAGCGGCTTCAAGGCTGGCCCTGATTTCGGAGGGGTGATGGGCATAATCGTCGATAACCGTAATGCCATTAACTTTTCCTTTTGTTTCAAACCTGTGATGGGAGCCCCGGTACTCAGAAAGGCTCAACTTTATGCTTTCAAAACTGCAACCGTTCGCATGGCAGGCAGCAGCTGCACCAAGGGCATTGTATACATTGTGGCAGCCGGGTACGGCAAGCCTGATTTGGCCTAATTCCTGGTTTTTATAAATTACAGCAAACTCAGGGAAACCTGATTCATTGTATTTAATGTCGCGTGCAAGCCAGTCAGCGGAATCCGACTTGATTCCGTAGGTAATAACATTGCAATTCGCGTCTTTTACCAATTCCCTTGTATTGGGGTCGTCAATGCACGCAATCAAATATCCGTTTTTCGGAACCTCACTTATAAATTTCCTGTAGGCATCCATTATATGGTTGATGTCTTTAAAATAGTCCAGGTGGTCGGCTTCAATGTTCAGTACGACGGCAGTGCAGGGGTTGAATTTAAGAAAACTTTCATGATATTCATCAGCTTCGGTTATAAAAAAGTTTTTGCCGCCGACTCTTACGCTGCCGCCAATAGGTTGAAATTCAGCACCTATGTGTATTGTGGGGTCAAGTCCTGAGTGCAGCATGATAAGGGAGACCATTGAGGTGGTGGTGGTCTTTCCGTGGGTGCCGGAAATGCAAATCCTATGATTATAGGATTTCATCATCTGCCCTAAAAGTTCTGCCCGGACAATTACCGGCAGGCCTTTTTCCCTGGCTGCATTAAGTTCGGGATTGGAACTGTTTACAGCAACTGTGTATACCACAAGATCGGGATTATCCATAATGTTTTTTTCACTGTGGCCCATGTATATCCGGGCTCCAAGCCTTGACAACCTCTCGGTCCTTTCAGATTCTCTCTCGTCCGAACCTGAGACTCTGTAACCTGATCTTAACAGCATTTCTGCAAGACCGCTCATGCTGGAACCGCCTATTCCTATAAAATGTATATGTTTTGCGGAAGACAGATCAAATGCCAATCAAAACACTCCTTATTTTTGCTATTTGGGTATAAATATTCTATAATATTATTTATATTACACTATTTCCGTTAAACATTAAAGAAGCTATGGCTGGATTTATTTTTCAAATTTTACTAAGAAATTATATGTTATTTTATTTCAATAAGAAGGAAAAAGAAAATTTATGGCGAATAGATAAGATATATGCACAATTTATTGGAAGGTGGTAGAATCAATGGAGATAACAGATATCAGGGTAAGAAAAATTGATAACGAAGGTAAAATGAAGGCAGTTGTTTCTGTGACTTTTGATGATTCGTTTGTCATTCATGATATAAAAGTTATTGAAAGTCAGAATGGCTTATTCATTGCAATGCCTAGCAGAAAGACTCCAAGTGGTGAATTCAGAGATATTGCACACCCGATAAATTCAGAAACCAGAGAGAAGATTCAATCTGCCATATTAGAGAAATACGAATCCGCAGCAATGGCTGCCACCACAGAAGAAGAAGCATAAACAGACAGATAAAGAGTAAAAAATATTAATTGGCATAAAGAATTGCATAATTTGAGTTTTATGCAATTTTTTATTTTGATTGGATAAATGAATTATTATGATTGGCATAATTGAGGTGACATAATTGGAGGATTTATATATTGTAGTCGGATTGGGGAACCCGGGTCCTAAGTATGAACTTACAAGACACAATATGGGGTTTCTGGTTGTGGATGAGATTTCCCGCCGGCATGGCATAAAAATAAAAAAGCTTAAGCACAAGGCATTATACGGAGACGGGATTATAAACGGAGCAAGGGTTTTACTTGTGAAGCCCCAGACATTCATGAACTTAAGCGGTGAAAGTGTGAGGGAAATAATTGAATGGTATAAAATACCTACTGAAAAACTTATAATAATATATGACGATATAGACATTGAACCGGGCAAGATAAGGATAAGGCCGAAAGGCAGCGCCGGAACGCATAATGGCATGAAGTCCATAATATATCAACTTCAGACAGAAGACTTTCCAAGGGTGCGAATAGGTATCGGAAAGCCTCCTGAAGGGGTCGAACTGTATGATTATGTTCTCGGCACCTTCGATCTGAACGAGGCCAGGGTGATAGAAAAAAGCATTACACTTGCAGCTGATTCTGTTGAAAGCATAATTGCTGACAATATTGAATCAGCGATGAATAAATACAACTCATGAATTATTTTATCTTATATGTTATAGAAAGGGCTTAAATGGAGGAATTTTTAAAACCACTTTCAGAACTTGATGAATTTGATAACATTCTTTCGTCTATAAGGGATCAAACAGGACCTGTCGTAATAACAGGCCCCTCTGACTCGCAAAAAGTCCATTTTGCTTGGGCTCTGGCCTGCAAACTGAATTCAAGGGTTTTGTACCTGGCCTATAACGAGCATCAAGCCGCCAAGGTTTTTGATGACTTTGCCTTTTTTATTGGTGACAAAGCTGTTCATTTTCCTTCAAGAGAAATCATCCTGCATAATATAGAAGCCCGCAGTTATGATGATGTTTACGCCAGGATCAATACACTGGACCGCATCATAAACGGTGAATGTTCCGTTGTGGTGACTTCTGCGGAAGCCCTGCTCAACAGGTTGCCCGACAGGAACTTTTTCAGGGAATCCATCATTGAGATTTGTGTGGGAAGCAGGCTGGATATTTCAGAAGCTTTAAAAAAGTTTTCCGAAATGGGGTATGAAAGGGTAAATGCTGTTGAAGGCAAAGGCCAGTTTGCTGTAAGGGGAGGAATAATTGATATATTTTCACCAGGCAGTGACTTTGCTGCAAGGCTCGAATTGTTTGGTGATGAAGTAGACTCCATCCGCTTTTTTGATGTGCTTACACAAAGGTCTGTCAGCAACTGTGAAAAACTGAGGCTGATTCCTGCCAGAGAAGTATTATTCAGGGCTGAAGGCAGACATGATATTGTAAAAAGCGTGAAAAAGGATTTGCAGGAATTTTTAAAGGCGGTTAAGGACAAAGAGACATCAAAAAGAATATATGAAAGAGTTCAGGAGGATATGGAATCTCTTGAAAACGATCATTATTTTCCGGGGGTAGACAGGTATATTCCTTATATTTTAAATAATTTCTCAACTCTTCCGGACTATTTGGGCAAAGATACGGTTGTTTTTATAGATGAACCGCTTCGCTTCAGAGAAAGGATAGAGAACGCCAAGCTTGAGCATGATGAAGCAGTTAAGATTCTTCTTGAGAAGGGAAGCATACTTCCTTCAGCTTTTAACATTCTTATGGATTATGAAGAAACGGAAAACATGCTAAGTCAGAGCAGGTTGGTGGAGCTTGCAACAATGGCCGGGGGAAGCGGTAAAAAAAGGACATATCATATACAGTCAAAGTCCCTGAGTACATACAGGGGACACCTTGACCTTCTGGTGGAGGATATCAAAAGGTGGAAAAAATCCAGCTACAGGATGATTATACTTTCCGGCACCTCCTTTCGCGGTTCGAAGCTGGCAGATAATTTAAGGGAGAAGAATATTGAAGCCGCTTTTTATAAAAAGCCCAATGATTTGCCTTCCCTGCCCGAAAATACGGTAACCGTCACGTCAGGAAGCCTGAACACCGGTTTTGAATATCCTGCTATCAAATTTATTGTAATAAGTGACAGGGAAGTGTTTGGCCAGGAGAGACGGGCAGTCAAAAGGCCGGCAAAAAACAAGGGAGACCGGATAAAATCCTTTACCGACCTTAAACCGGGGGATTTTGTGGTTCACCAGGTCCATGGAATAGGCCAGTATGAAGGAATTGAAAAATTAGTTGTTGAAAACATAAAGAAAGATTATTTAAAAATTCGTTATCTCCAGGGAGATTACCTGTATATTCCGACCAACCAGCTGGACCTTATTCAAAAGTTTATAGGTGCTGAAGGGAAAGCACCAAAATTGAACAAGCTGGGGGGCTCCGACTGGAACAAGCAGAAGAAGAAGGTTAAGGAATCCCTTAAGGAAATTGCGGAGGAACTCATTAAGATTTACGCCCAAAGGCAGGCAACAAAGGGGCATGCATTTTCCGGGGATACAATATGGCAGATGCAGTTTGAAGAGCTGTTTCCCTACGAAGAGACAGAAGACCAGATAAGGTGCATTGAAGAAGTAAAACGTGATATGGAATCTGACAAACTTATGGACAGACTCCTTTGCGGCGACGTAGGCTACGGGAAGACGGAGGTCGCAATCCGGGCTGCCTTTAAAGCCGTCATGGACGGAAAGCAGGTGGCATACCTTGTTCCCACCACAATTCTTGCGCAGCAACATTATAATACCTTCAAAGAAAGAATGAAGGATTTTCCGGTTACGGTTGAAGTCCTGAGCCGCTTCAGGTCGAAGGGCGAACAGGAAAAAATAATCAGGAATATTAAAGCCGGGATGGTGGACATTATTATCGGAACCCACCGGCTGATTCAAAAAGACGTGAAGTTCAAAGATCTTGGTCTGCTGATTATTGACGAAGAGCAAAGGTTTGGGGTGGAGCATAAGGAAAAAATAAAGAAACTCAGGCCAAATGTGGATGTGCTGACCCTGACGGCGACCCCCATACCCAGAACGCTTCATATGGCTCTTGCGGGGATAAGGGATATAAGCACCCTGGAAGACCCGCCGGAGGAAAGGTATCCTGTTCAGACCTTTGTCATGGAGTACGACCCCGATGTTATAAGAGATGCAATAATGCGGGAGATGGGAAGGAGAGGACAGGTTTTCTACCTCTTCAACCGGGTGCGTTCAATACACCTGAAGGCGGCTGAAATTGCATCACTGGTTCCCGATGCCCGGATTGGGGTGGCCCATGGGCAGATGGATGAACGGGAGCTTGAAAATGTCATGTTCAACTTTATAAACGGAGAATACGATGTCCTTGTATGCACTACAATAATTGAAGCCGGTCTCGATATGCCAAATGTAAATACCATAATTGTAGAAAATGCGGACAAAATGGGCCTTGCCCAGTTGTACCAGCTGAGGGGCAGAGTCGGGCGGTCAAACCGTCTGGCCTATGCATACATTACATATAAAAAGGACAAGGTTTTATCCGAGATTGCGGAAAAAAGGCTTAACGCAATAAAGGAATTCACCGAATTTGGTTCAGGATTCAAAATTGCAATGAGGGACCTCGAAATAAGAGGCGCGGGCAACCTTCTCGGCCCGGAGCAAAGCGGGCATATTGCATCTGTAGGGTATGACATGTATTGCAAGCTGCTTAATGAAGCAGTAATGGAACTGAAAGGAGAAATGCCGTCCCGCAGGGAAAGGGAGATTACAATTGACCTCAATGTTGATGCTTATATTGAGGATGATTATATAGAGGATGAAATCTGGAAGATTGACATGTACAAACGAATTGCCGCCATACAAGATGAAAAGGATGAGGCTGATGTCAAGGATGAATTGATTGACCGGTATGGAGACATACCTTTACCTGTCAGCAATTTGATAGCAATAGCACTTATAAAAGTATTGGCTTCCGATATTGGAATAATTGCTATTTCCCAGAAAAGCAATAACATTATATTCCAATTTGGAAAGGATAAGAAAATCAATATAGAAGGAATTTCAAATCTGGTGGCAGCCCATAAAAGAAAGCTCATGTTCAATGCCGGCAACAATCCGTATTTTACTTACAGGATTACTGATGAGGACGGAGGAGGGAAGCTCCTCGATAATATTAAGATTTTATTACATGATGCTAAAAACTTTGCAGTGTAGATATATTTCAATTATAATATTTTATGTATTCGGCATGGGAATGAAATATAACATTAAACTGCAGGAAACTTGCAGTTTAATGCATGCTGTTTTTTTAAAACAATTTTAAAATTAAATATATGAGTAAGGACTCATGTGTGAGGAGCGATAATTTGAATATGAAAGAAAATAAGACAAAGAATAATAAAACAAAGAATTTTGAAGCAGAGAAGTATATCAAATTTATAGTAATCGGCTTAATTGCATTGTTTGTAGTTTCCTTTGGCTTATACCTGGTTCTCAGAAACACCGCCACATATGTAGCCAAGGTTGGAGAAGAGAGAATCAGCGAAGCGGAATTTGTCATTTATCTTGAACAAATAAAGGAAAGAATGATTGCAGCCGCCGGTGAGGATGTTAATCCCAATACATTCTGGGAGACTAAGATTGACAACAAATCAGCTTTGGAAGTGGCCAAGGATCAGGCCCTTGAAGCAGCCCGGCAGCAGAAGGTGCTTCTTATAAAAGCCCGGGAAGCAGGTGTGTCGCTTACGGATGAAGAAAGAAAAATAATTGATGATTACTTTGGAAACGGTTTAAAAGCGCAGTATGGCACCATGGGTGCAGCCAGGAAGGCTATAGAGACGCAAACCGGCATGACTCTTGCGCAGTTTAAGGAATTCTTCATAGAAAATCAGATTATAAACAAGTTCCAGTCTGAAAAAATAAGCGCCATAGAGGTTACAGAAGCTGAGTTTGAAGATTATTACAACAATAATCCTGATATATTTAAAAAATCAGCACTGCGCCCTGAAGGAGAGGAAGCGGTATGGGTAAAACATGTGCTGATACCGACCATTGACCTTGAATCCGGGGAGGAACTTTCCGCTGAGGAAGTCGAAAAGGCTCTTCAAACAGCACAAGAAGTTCTTTCAAAGGCAAGAAGCGGAGAAGACTTCGCAGCTTTAGCACAGGAATATTCAGCGGATAATAACGCATCCCAGGGCGGAGACTACGTATTCACGAAGGGAATCATGGATTCGGCATTTGAGGAAGCGGCCTTTGCCCTTGAGCCGGGGGAGATTAGCGAACCGGTTAAAACTCAATTTGGATATCATATTATAAAGCTTGAGGAAAAGATTTCTGAAGGCCAGCCGGTCAGCATCAGGTGTGCCAGGGAATACTTCGAGTATGACGGAATGACCATGCTTGTTTATGAAAAATACAGCCAGATGGTGGAAGAGTGGACAAAGGACTACGAAATTGAAATTTATGAATCTGCATACAACAAGATTTAATAATACCCGCTCTATAAAGAAGCACCTTTTAGGAGAGGCGCTTTTTTAATGGGTTGTTGTTTGGGAGGTTATTCGGTAAGAACTAGAAATAATAACCTTAAGAAAAAGAAATGTATGCAGAATAGGGCTATTTGCGAAGCAAATCCAGCCAAAAGCGGGCGGGGCTCGATGCCCCCGGGCTTTTCTAACAAAATAAAGCCATTTGTTATTGTTCTGCATACATTTCTTTTATTTATCTGATTATTAAATAGCAAATTTTCAGTTGCTTTCTTCACATGTATAAAACTTCATAAAGTAAATAATACTAAAAGTGTACTAAAAATCAAACCAACATAGGAGGTAATAGACTTGAAAGCGACTGGTATAGTAAGACGCATAGATGATCTTGGCCGAGTAGTAATACCTAAGGAAATTCGCCGGACTTTGAGGATTAGAGAAGGAGACCCCCTCGAAATATTTACCGACAAGGAAGGCGAGGTAATTCTCAAGAAGTATTCGCCTATTGGTGAATTGGGAGATTTTGCGGCACAATATGCTGATTCAATCCATAAGGCTAGCGGACATATTACGTGTATTGCAGATAGAGATACTATTATAGCTGTTTCAGGAGCTTCCAAAAAAGACTTTCTGGAAAAACAACTTAGCCCTGAGCTGGAGAAAATAATTGAAGACAAAGCTACTGTAGTTATTAAATCTCCTGAAGACAAGCCCATATCCATTCTTGCTGAAGAAACAGGTGAAAAATATACATCCCAGGTAGTTTCAACAATTGTCTCAGAAGGTGATCCGATTGGAGCAGTGCTTCTTTTGTCAAAAGAGCCAAACACAAAAATGGGAGAAGTTGAAGCTAAGTTGGCTCAATCGGCGGCAGGCTTTTTGGGTAGGCATATGGAACAGTAGTTGTTGTACAAACATATTATCAATGAATAAACCTGGTGACCTGATATTGATTTATCCGTAGGTCACCTTTGTTTTGCCGGTTTTCAAAAGATTGCAATCCGGTATGTATGATTTTATCCGGACTTAACCTGATTTAAACAGGCTCAAACTGTTACACCACATTGACATCGCCAGCTTACAAATTGCTTGTTCCATACCTGGTCATTAGGCTGTATAGACGGTTGTTCGCAAAGTGAAGGAGTAAATCATTTAACGGCAGCAGCCCGAACTCATATGCTGCTGTCCGGTTAGCAAAAAAAGTTGAATTGCGATTTTTGTAAACTTATAATAAAATCTGTAGCAGCGACTTTGATCGGAGGGAACATAAATGCTGAAAGATGCGTATAGCTTTAATGACCTGGTTGAGATAATGAAATTTTTAAGAAGCGGCAAAGGATGTCCGTGGGACAGGGAGCAATCGTATAAAGATCTGAAAAAGTATCTTATTGAAGAAACCTATGAAGTTCTGGAAGCAATAGATCTTGAAGACAGCGGAAAGTTGTCCGAGGAACTGGGAGATCTGCTTCTTCAGATTGTTTTTTTGTCCCAGATAGCAACAGAAGAAGGCAAATTTGATATAAACACGGTTATCACAGGGATATGCCGCAAAATGATACAAAGGCATACACATGTCTTCGGTCAGGATATTGCGAAAACTGCGCAGGATGTAGTGGACAGATGGGAAATCAATAAAAAGAAGGAAAAAGGGATTAGGACTCAAACGGAAGTATTGAAGGATGTGCCTTCGAACCTTCCCGCCCTCATGCGAAGTTACAAGATACAGCAGAAAGCCGCCCAGGTTGGATTTGATTGGGATAAGATAGAAGATGTGTTTTCAAAGGTAGACGAAGAGATAAGGGAGCTTAAAAGCGTATATGCAAGTGAAGAGAAAACCAGGATTGAGGATGAATTGGGCGATGTGCTTTTTTCAATTGTAAACCTGGCAAGGTTTCTTGATGTTCATCCCGAGCTTGCATTAACAGGAACGATTAACAAGTTCATTAAACGGTTTGAATATGTTGAAGCCAAAAGCAAGAAGCAGGGCAGGGAGCTCAAATACATGACCCTTGCCGAAATGGACAAGCTCTGGGACGAGGCAAAGATAATTTTTGCCCAAGAAAATAACTGATAGTGTCTAAATCTTATAGAAGTTGGGAATAATGACTTTGCAGGCAATTGTTAATAATTTGCACGCGGAAAATGCTATGGTTTAACGCATACATTTTGCATACATGGCGAAAGTATGCTTTAAGCGGCACTCCCGTGAAGACAGAAGATATTTCCCGCTTTGGTGTAAGAAGAATAATTATTTTGCAGGAGGTATATATGAATAAGACTGATCTTATCAACAGTGTTGCGGAAAAAAGCAACTTGCCGAAAAAGGATGCGGAAAAAGCAATAAATGCTTTCATGGAAAGCATTGAAGAAGCTTTGTCCAAGAACGAAAAGGTTCAACTGGTAGGCTTTGGTTCTTTTGAAGTAAGGGAAAGACCTGAGAGGAAGGGCAGAAATCCCCAGACAAAAGAAGAAATAACCATACCTGCTTCAAGGGCGCCTGTCTTCAAGGCAGGAAAAATGCTGAAGGATATGCTTAACCAATAAAGTTTTACCGGCGGATTTCGTATTTTAGCTTGAAAAGGTGCTTCCATATAAACCGGACTTATACCGGAACGTGATAAGGCACTTTCTTTAAGAAGGAGTTTCGTGCAAGGGCGCAAGACAACAAACTGGATCAATCCGGTGATAAGGCACTTTCTTTAAAAAGGAGTTTCCTATGGAAAGGGCGCAGTTTTTAACTGCGCCTTTTTCAACATGTTTGTCTTATGTGCTCTCGGGAAATATAAGGACTGGAAACCGGCTTCCCAGGCTCCCGGCAATCGGGTGGAAAGGCTGGTTTTTAATTTGTTGTCATTTTTACATTTGTACATGCATAAATATCTTTATGGATAAGCCGGTTGTCTACTTTAGGACATGGGGTTGAAACACCGGCCTTAAATAAAAAGTTAATGCTAAGGAGGGTTAAAAATTGGCTGATGAAAGAAAGATTGCCAGACCTAAAACACAGAATCTGGTTATAGAAAACCGGGAGAAGTTGAGCATTACCGGCGTAATTGACGTTGACAGCTTTAATGATGAATGTGTTGTTGTGGATACCGAACTTGGGATACTTATAATAAGAGGCAATGATTTGCATATCAGCAAATTGAATCTTGAAAATGCTGAGCTTGATATTGAAGGTGACATAGTCAGCTGTGAATATGATGATAAGCAATCCAAATCAGGAGGGGGAGGCTTTTTCGGGAAATTATTCAAATAACCCGGCCAGCATCTTTATAAGGGTGGCCAGGAAAGACAAGCAAGGATATATTACCCGGACAGGATTGGTGATAATATTGCCGGCTTCAATATACAGTCAAGCATATATTTTCTTATGCGCATTGGTTGGAGGAGTGTTGATTGCATTTGTTTACGACACCTTCAGGATAAAGCGGAAAATTATCTCCACCGGAACAATTGCGCTGTACATAGAAGATATCTTATTCTGGATTATGGTCGCCGTGATCATGTTTATGGTCATTTATTTATACAATGACGGTGAATTTAGGGGATACATAATTTTTGGAAGCGCCTTGGGCGCATTTTTGTATATTGTCCTTTTCAGCAGGGTGATTGTAACCTCTTTGGTTTGTGTTATCAATTTTGCTGCCGGAGTTGCAAAAATGATCATTTTGGTTGCAACATATCCTGTAAGGTTGATATGCAGGATATTGGCTGTACCCTTGAATCTACTTCAAAAGATATTCAAAAAAGTGTTTCGCAAAATAAGAACTGTGCATAGAATAAATATGTCACGAATGCGAGTATGGGCAAGAATAATAAAAAATTTCAGGAAAAAGGTTTAAAATAAAGGAATTGTCCTGTTTATGTAGAATTAATATAAGGTTATCAAGCAGTAGGCGTTACAAAAAAATTATTATAAGCAATTTTACTATATGTTAAATATGCCTGACTTGCTTTTCGGGCGGAAACCGTTATTAAAAATAAATTTTGTTATTCAGGTGTTTATTATGAACAAAAGAAAAAATACTATAATAAAGGTACTGTTAATTTCCGCTTTCTTAGGGTACTTTTCGTTCAAAATGTATGAACAGCAAAGAATACTGAACAGTAAGAACAGGGAGCTGTTGCAGCTTCAGGAGGCAATAGCCGAAGAGCGTCGATTGAATGAGGACCTTCTTATGCAGAAGGAGACTTTATATACACATGAATATGTAGAAAGAATTGCCCGTGAAAAACTGGGCATGGTAAAGGCAGGAGAGAAAATTTTTATTGATGTGAATGAATAAGTTACCACAAGGTTGCCATTCGGGGAAAATTGCACTTAAAAATGCATATCTTAATGGGAATATCTGTTCAAACAAAGTAAATGCTTGACTAAATAGGTATTTATACTATATGATATAAACATATTTGATTTTGAGTATAAAAAGCCGGAGAAAACCAGCAAATGTCTTTTCTTAAGTATCCATCACCGTTGCAGATAATATTGAGATTTTTAGTTTAACTCAAAGTCATGTAAAATATAATTGCTATTTCAATAAGGAGGAACACACATTTTATGCAGGTAAGAGTTGGCGATGTTCTTGAAGGTAAGGTTTCAGGAATCACAAATTTTGGAGCCTTTGTCCAACTACCTGGAGGAAAAACAGGATTGGTTCACATTTCAGAAATTTCAAAAGAGTATGTTAAGGATGTGAATAATCACCTCAAGGAAAAACAAACAGTTACCGTTAAGGTCATGTCTATTGACAAAAATGGGAAAATCAGTCTCTCCATAAAAAAAGCATTGGAACCTGTGCAAGTGGAAGAACGGCCAAAGCCAAGCAATGACAATGATTCAAAGAAGCGTCCGGATGCTATGTCCTTTGAGGATAAGCTGTCAAAGTTTCTGAAGGACAGTGACGAGAAACTGGGGGATCTTAAGAAAAACTTTGAATCAAAACGCGGTGGCGGTGGGTACAGAAGACTTACCAGGGTTTAAATCCCAACTTTTTTTGTAACCGCCCTAAAACAAATGAATAAATGTATGTAACAAGGCAGCTTGATATTGTTGGCTATCATGCTTTTATGTTCTATTGCCTTTTGCTGATGCTGAATATGCTGTTGACACATTCCAAAGCTGTCTATTCTGTGCCATATTGCCGGGAACATGCTTTTTTCTTTCTGTGGAAATGCCATGCCTACAGCACATTGATGCAGAACTTTTTTTATCTTGAGTGTGGAGGAATATACCTGCTTTTAAGGGACTCCATAAATTTTCATTGCAGGAAGCTGCAAGGATATTCGTAAAATAATTTTTTATATTTCCTGTAAATGCCGACGTATTTGGGTTAATCGTTCATTTTTTGAACAGTTGCCGGTAGTAAAATTTGCTTCGGAAAATTCTTAAAAACCACTTGCATTTAACGGCTTGCGATGCTATACTTATTAAGCGTCAAGGCATGCAGGATCAGCTTTAGTGACTGAAAAATCCTGTATGCAATATTAAAGGGTAGGATTTCAAATGCCATATGATACGCCGGAGTGGCGGAACAGGCAGACGCACAGGACTTAAAATCCTGCGAAGCTAAAACTTCGTACCGGTTCGATTCCGGTCTCCGGCACCAATATCAAGGGTTTTGGGGTTTTACCCTATTTAAATTTTCAGGGTTGACACCTGGTTTGACAACTATTTCAAAGAAACAAGCTTTGCTTTTCCAATATGGAAAATGGTATTTTGACTGATTTGGCAGAAGTTGCAAGTAAGAAAAAAGTTCAATTTACTTGCATTATTATTCGAAAGGTGATATAATAACTTATTGCGGGGCATAAATAGTACCCGGAAATTTTAATAACGACGCGGGATGGAGCAGCTGGTAGCTCGTTGGGCTCATAACCCAAAGGTCGTAGGTTCAAATCCTTCTCCCGCAACCAAAATATGCAGAAAGCAGCTAAAGACATGAAGTTTTAGCTGCTTTTTTGCATATTGTTTTGCTAATACGGAAGACGATGTGGGAGTGGAAACCTGAATATGGTCACCACTTGCAAGCCAAATTAAACATATCCGGCAATAATGGATAAAAAATTTGATTTGACATATGCTTATCTCTGTAGTAAAATTCTTAAAATGGTCTTTTGAGAAAACTGTAAAAAACCGCCGGTAACCTGATAACAAAGGTTTTACAGGGTGTTTTTGGTTTTAATTTTTCCATAATCAATCCAGGAATTTATAAGGAGGAGTGTAGCCATGGCATATTATTTTAATGAGCCTTCAAGGACTTTTAATGAATATTTGCTAATTCCAAATTTAACCACAAAAGATTGCGTACCGGATAATGTAAGTCTTAGAACACCTATTGTCAAATTCAAAAAAGGCGAAGACTCACCGCTATATATCAACCTCCCCTTTGCGTCTTCAATAATGCAGGCAGTGTCTGACCATAATATGGCAATTGCACTTGCAAGATGCGGGGGGATTTCTTTTATCTATTGTTCCCAAGCTATTTCTTCTCAGGCAGAAATGGTAAGGAAAACAAAAAAGTATAAAGCAGGTTTTGTTGTGAGCGATTCCAACCTGACACCTGAAAATACTTTAGCTGACGTTCTTGCTTTAAAAGCCAGAACAGGCCATGGAACAATAGCAGTTACAGATGATGGTTCTCCGGCAGGAAAACTTATGGGGCTTGTTACCAGCAGGGACTACAGGGTAAGCAGATTCCCTTTGGACAGAAAAGTAAAAGAGTTTATGACACCCTTTGAACACCTGATATACGGGGAGGAAGGAATAAGCCTGAGTGAGGCAAATGACATGATATGGGACCACAAGCTGAATTGCCTGCCCATCGTAAGCAAAAGTGGAAACCTGGTATATCTGGTTTTCAGAAAAGACTATGATGCGCATAAGGAAAATCCCCTTGAGCTTTTGGATGAACATAAGAGGTATGTTGTAGGTGCAGGTATAAATACAAGGGATTACAGGGAAAGAGTACCGGCCCTGGTGGAGGCGGGTGCGGACATCCTCTGTATAGATTCTTCCGATGGTTTCTCCGAATGGCAGTCCGATACAATCAAGTTCATAAAAGAGACATATAACGGCGAAGTTAAAGTAGGAGCCGGCAATGTGGTTGACAGGGAAGGATTCCTCTACCTGGCGGAAGCAGGTGCTGATTTTATTAAAGTTGGAATAGGCGGTGGAGCCATCTGCATAACCAGGGAGCAGAAAGGGATAGGAAGAGGCCAGGCTACAGCCCTTATTGATGTTGCAGCAGCCAGAGACGAGTACTTTGAGAAAACAGGCGTATATATTCCGATTTGTTCCGACGGAGGAATAGTCTATGATTATCATATAACATTGGCTCTTGCAATGGGTGCGGATTTCGTAATGATGGGACGTTATTTTGCAAGATTCGATGAAAGCCCTTCCAGAAAGGTCATGTTGAAAGGAAACTACGTCAAAGAGTATTGGGGTGAAGGTTCCAACCGCGCAAGGAATTGGCAGAGGTATGACCATGGAGCCAACGCAAAAATGGATTTTGAGGAAGGCGTTGATTCCTATGTGCCTTATGCAGGCAAGCTAAAGGATAATCTTAATGTTACTGTAAGCAAGATTAAAGCTACCATGTGCAACTGCGGTTCAAGGTCAATCAAAGAATTGCATGAAAAAGCCAGGATCACCCTTGTTTCTTCCACCAGCATTATTGAAGGCGGAGCTCATGACGTTATTTTGAAGGAAAATGACAATATCGGACAATTATAATATTGATATTAATTGAGGCCGGTTGATGAAAAATACCAGGTGATAAATGAAAACACAAGCTTGGCAATGGTTGAAAGCACCAACGGGGTTTTAATTGAAAACAAACCCGACAATGGTTGAGAGCGCAGATCTGGCAATGTCGAAAGCACAAACAGTGTAATATTTGGCAACACAAACAAGTAATTGTAGACAGTAACGAACGCAATAATAATTAAAAAATATAGGCAGATGGAAAAAGGGGGAAAACCGTTATATAAGTTTTGATGTAACGGGGAAAAATGGCTGGATTTAAATTACTCTTGGATATTTATATGACTTTTTTTAAACTCGGAGCAATAAGTTTTGGTGGCGGCTATGCAATGATTCCTCTTATAGAGGGGGAAGTTGTTGAAAACAAGAAATGGGTTGACAAGGAAAAAATTGTGGATATTTTTGCAGTGGCTGAGTCCCTTCCGGGTGCAATAGCCATCAATACTTCAGCTTTTGTAGGCTATTCCATAGCAGGCATCCCCGGGACAGTTGCAGCACTGTTGGGTAATCTTACCCCTTCTGTTTTTATAATATTGGTGCTTAGCATAATGTTTGCCCAGGTGAGTTCAAACACCGTGGTAAAATCAGCTTTCAGGGGGATTTATCCTGCTATAGTAGGTCTTATTTGCTATGCCGGCTATAAAATTGGAAGGACTTCTGTAAAAGACATTTTTAGTTTGTGCATAATGGTTTTGGCTTTTGTGGCTGCTACATTTCTGAATATAGAGCCTATCCCGATAATTATAAGCGGAGCAATATTGGGAGTAATTCTTGCAGTCTTTAAGACGACGAAACGTGTTAAGAATGAGAAACGCAAGGTGAAAGAAAAATGAGAATATTGGCAGAATTGTTTTTCATGTTTGCAAAATTAAGCACTTTTTCATTTGGCGGGGGATATGTCATGTTCCCCATACTAATGAATGAGCTGGAAAGAAATAAAATGGCGACTGTTTCGGAAATGACTGATATTATTGCCATTGCCGGTATGTCACCCGGTCCTGTTGCAGTCAATGCAGCAGTGGGATTAGGCTACAAGGTGGCAGGTTTTCCGGGTGTTGTTGCTGCGTTTCTGGGAATTGCGGTTCCCTGTGCGGTTATCGTGACTTTAGTGGCAAGCTTTTTCTTTAAAATATATAAACACCCCATGGTAAGATCAATACTTAATGTTTTAAGACCTATAATAACCGGTATCATATTTTATGCCGCAACAGGCATAGCATTGAAGAACGGGATTGTCAATGCCGCAGAGAATACTGTAATTGAAAAGGGATGGAATGTATTTGTTCACGGCAACCAGCTTTTTGAGATAAAGAGCTTGATTCTGGCAGTTGCTGCTTTTTTTCTTCTCTTAAAGACCAGGATACATCCTATTTTTATAATTTTGGGGTCAGGATTGCTTGGCATTGTACTTTTTAAATAGAGAAATTATCAATGAATAAATTAAATATGCAAAGAACAGACTCTATTGCTATAGTATACTTAAAATAGCAGGAAGAACTATAATCCTGTAAAGGTTAACTGATAATTTTTAGGAGGTATGAATAATGGGAAGTAAACTGGCTATTTTCGGAGGCCCTAAAGCTATTCAGAGCGATCCTGGCAATATATTTGACTGGCCGATTATAACAAAAGAAGATGAAGAAGCGGTGCTTGAAGTGCTGCGCCGTGGTGCAATGTCCGGAACAGATGTTACAAAGCAGTTTGAAAAGGAATTTGCACAATGGCAGGGTACTGAATATGCACTTGCTTTCTGCAATGGAACAGCTTCCTTGCAGGCTGCAATGTATGGATGCAAATTAGGTGTCGGGGATGAAATGATTTGCCCCAGCGTAACCTATTGGGCATCGGCTGTTCAGGCTATGTCACTTGGAGCTACGGTAGTGTTTGCAGATATTAATCCTGATACACTGTGCATAGATCCATATGATATAGAACACAGAATTACAGAACGCACAAAGGCTATCATGGTAGTACATTACCTTGGCCATCCTTGTGATATGGATCCGATAATGGAAATTGCAAATAAGTACAATATTAAGGTAATCGAAGACGTCTCCCATGCACAGGGCGGTCTTTACAAAGGCAGAAAACTCGGAGCCATTGGTCATGTTGCAGCTATGTCCTTAATGTCCGGAAAATCTCTGGCTGTCGGTGAAGGCGGTATGCTGGTTACAAATGACCGTGAAATTTATGAGCGGGCAATTGCACTTGGACACTATGAAAGATTCCATGCAGGAGACATTCAGACAGAATACTTAAAACCATATGCAGGGCTGCCCCTGGGTGGTTACAAATTCCGTATGCACCAGCTGAGTTCTGCCTGTGGAAGAGTTCAGCTTAAGTATTATGATCAGCGCTGTGAAGAAATAAGAAAAGCAATGAACTACTTCTGGGACCTCCTTGAGGGAGTTCCGGGAATAAAAGCGCATCGCACTCCTAAGGATTCAGACAGCAACATGGCAGGTTGGTATGCAGCAAGAGGTATTTACAAACCTGAAGAACTCGGTGGACTGTCAGTTACCCGTTTCTGCGAGGCACTCAGAGCTGAAGGCTTTGACGGAGCGTTCCCCGGATGCAACGGAGCATTGCATACTCATGCTTTGTTCAAAACCTGTGATGTATATGGACATGGAAAACCCACCAGAATTGCAAACAGCAATAAAGATGTAAGAGAGTTTGACAATGATCTTCCAGTTAGCGAAAAGATTGCTTCATTGGTTTATACAATACCGTGGTTTAAGCATTACAAACCTGAAATAATTGAAGAATATGCAAATGCCTTCAAGAAAGTAGCTTTGAATTATAAAGAACTTCTGGAGGGCGACAAAGGAAATCCTCCAACCCTGGGTGTATGGCATTTCTTCAATGCATCGAAAAAGAAATAAGCATTATTAAAGGCCTGAAACTTAACCGGGCATGCTGCCTGTGATTATGTCTACACCCCCGCTGGGGCAAAACATTAAAAAACAGGCGGAAGACTGCGGATTTTGATCAGTTGGCACATTAAATAAAAATAATCAAATAAATTAACATAAAAAAAGATACTTTACGTAAAGTAAGGTATCTTTTTTTGCTTTTTTTATAACAAGCTAAAAACTAATTTTCAGTTTAAATAAAATTACCTGCACAATTTACATAACAACTAAATATTATGCTATTGGGATAAGGTAACATAAAAAGCAATAAGAAAGAAAAGAAATAAGAAAGGAGAAGAAAAATGTACGACATTGACTTTATTAAGTTAAAAAAACTATTGAGAGATGAAATAATAGCAGATCTCAAAAATGAATATGATTCGGAGCAGGATACCATAATCAAGGATGAAAATGTACAGGAACAAGCCAATAAGCATATCAATTACAATGCTTTAAAACAAAAGCAGTGCCAGGGACAGAGCGCTGGAAATAAAGCTGATGAGACAGTAAAAGCAAAGGTAAAAACAAAAGTTAAAGCAAAGGCAAAAACAAAGTCAGAAACAAAAGCCGATTCAAAGTCCGTTCTGAAAACAGATGGGAAAGTGAAAACTTGTAAAGATGACTCCAAGCCGGGGGATGATTCAAAAGGACCCAAGTACTACTTTACAATAACTTAGATGAGAAGATAAACCACGTAAAAATATTATTTCACGCAGTCACAATTAACATAATTAAAAAATATTATGTTATTGAACCAAAAATAATGCAATTTGAAAGGAGTAATAGTAATGACAGATATCAATTTCATTGAATTGAAGAAAGAATTAAAAAATGAGTTGAAAAATGAACTTAAAAATGAAAATGAAAGTGAACAGGACGTTGAAGTGAAAGACAAGAATGACCAGAAACAGTATAATAAGCAGATCAACTACAATGTGCTGATTCAGAAGCAATACCAGGGACAGAAGGCAGAGAACGAGGCTGATCAGGATACAGAGATTGAGGCTGAAGCAGAGGCTGAAGCTGAAGGAAAAGCAAAATCAAAATCTGATAGTGATGCAGATGCCAAATCGTCCGTAGATGATGGCAAGAAACCGAAATTCTATTAATACACTCCCGTCAAGGAAGCTGGTGGAAATCTTAATCCACCTGCTTCATGTCTATATGCCCGCTATGCGCGGTAATCTTAATGTTCCGGTTGATTTGATGCATAAAGCGCAAACCGAAAGCACAGTAAAGAGCAATCAACCGCCTGGGATAAAAAGCAAATCTTACGACTATTCTGCTAAATGCCCAAATCCTTTTTAGCCTGTGCAAAACAGGACACCACAAAATCCAAATCCTCCCGGGTGTGAGCTGCGCTGACCTGTGTGCGGATACGGGCCTTGCCCTGCGGAACAACCGGATACCAGAAACCAACGACATAGACACCCAACTGCAGCATGCGCTCGGCTATTTGGGCTGCCACCCGGGCATCGTAGAACAAAATAGCAACAATCGGATGTGTGCTTTCAATCACATCAAAGCCTACATTGCGCAACTGTTCACGGTAATACCCCGTGTTTTCGTGAAGCCGCCCACGATATGACGGGTCAGTCATGCAGATTTCAAGTGCCTTGAGGGAACCGCAGACAATTGCAGGTGCCACGGTATTGGAGAACAGGTATGGTCTGCTCTTTTGGCGCAGCAGATCAATAATCGCCTGACGGCCGGAGGTGTAGCCGCCGCTGGCACCGCCGAAGGCCTTGCCCAGCGTACCGGTATAAATATCAACCTTGTCCGAAACACCGCACAGCTCCGGAGTTCCGCGTCCAGTGGGACCCATAAAGCCGGCAGCGTGGCTGTCATCCACCATTACCAGCGCATCGTATTGCTCTGCGAGATGGCAGATGGTCTGCAAATCAGCGATGGTACCATCCATGGAGAACACACCATCCGTCGCAATCAGGCGTATTCTTGCATCAACAGCCTCTCTCAGGCAGCGCTCCAGGTCCGCCATGTCATTATTGGCATAGCGGAGACGGCGTGCCTTACAGAGACGGATGCCATCTATGATGCTCGCATGATTCAGCGAGTCGCTGATGACGCAGTCCTGGGCATCCAGCAGCGTTTCAAACAAACCGCCGTTGGCATCAAAACAGGACGAATACAGGATGGTATCGTCGGTGCCGAGAAATTCCGAAATACGCCGTTCAAGTTCCTGGTGAATTTGCTGCGTTCCACAGATGAAACGAACTGAGGACAGACCATACCCCCAGCGATCCATGCCTTCCTTTGCAGCCTCACGAATTGCGGGATGGTTGGAAAAGCCAAGATAATTGTTTGCACACATGCTGATTACGTTCCTGGAATTGATGGTATCGATGTGCGCACCTTGTACTGTTGTTATAATTCGTTCATTTTTGTATATGCCGTCATCCTTAAACTGCTGCAATAATTTTGCATAATGTTCCAGTGCCTTCTTCATGATATCAGCTCCTCCTTTTCAATTGCCGGCGTTCCGCCAGTCCAGAACAACCTTGCCGCACTGACCGCTCTGCATTGTCTCAAAGCCCTTTTCGTAATCCGTATAATCAAAGCGGTGAGTGATGATTTTCTCTATCGAAAGCCCACTGGTGAGCATCGACATCATTTTATACCATGTTTCATACATCTCACGGCCATAAATGCCGCGGATATTCAGGCATTTGAAAACCACCTGGTTCCAGTCAATCGCTGTAGGAACGCTCTGGATACCGAGTATCGCGATCCGACCCCCGTTGTACATACTGTTAATCATGGTGTTCAAAGCTGTCCCATTGCCGGACATCTCCATACCAACATCAAAGCCCTCATGAATACCGAGGGAACGCATGACATCGGACAGGTTCTCTTTAGCTGTATTAACGGCACGAGCATTGCAAATGGATTTTGCAAGATTGAGCCGGTAGTCATTTATGTCCGTAATTACCACGTTACGGGCACCAATATGGCAGCTTATAGCAGCTGCCATGATACCGATCGGGCCAGCTCCGGTAATCAGAACGTCTTCACCGACCAAATCAAAAGCAAGTGCCGTATGCACTGCATTTCCCAGGGGATCAAAGCATGCACAGAGAGGTTCCGGGATGCCGGGCATGCATTTGACGACATTTTCAGCGGGGATGACCAAATACTCGGCAAAGGCGCCGTCACGATTCACGCCTACACCCTTCGTTTCCCGGCAAAGATGGCGTTTTCCTGCCTTGCAGTTGCGACATATGCCGCAAACGATATGACCTTCGCCGGATACGATGTCACCAATTTTGAATCCAGTCACGTTGGATCCCATTTCAACGATTTCGCCCACATATTCATGGCCGATTGTAACGGGTAGTTTTAAAGTATTCCGGGACCAACTGTCCCAATTGTAAATGTGCAGGTCGGTTCCGCAAATAGCGGTGCAGTGAATTTTAATTTTGACATCGTTTGGTCCTGTAGCTGGTATTGGGACCTTTTTTAATGCAACACCCTTTTCGGGTTTTTCTTTGACTATTGCAATCATTTCATTACACATTTTGAGACCACTCCAGGAAAATAAAAGTTTGTCCACCGTGGACAAAATGTCAATATGTACATTCCACAAATACACATTATCACATTATCTTCAAAAAAGCAATGAACTCTAATTGTTTTTTTAAGTTTCAATATAACCGGATTTACAGCTGTCTGATTTGTTTGCAGGAGCAACCCCTGTCCGGTTTGAAGGTTGGATTATCTTGATATACCCTATCACCAATCTGTGAAGGTCAACATATTCTGATATCGTAGGGAATTATGTAATTGAAGCTTTATTCCAATTTACATAAAAATAATTAAAGTCAGGGAAAGTGTGAGATGTTATGGAGTTAAAAGATGAGGTAATCGAAAAAAGAATGTTGGAAGCAGCCGGAGGGAATTCGAAGATATTTGAAAAGGACAGCATACAGTTCAATTGCCAGGACCTTGACCAGGAGCAGAAGGTTGATGTAAACCCTAAACAGGTTAACTCCCAGAACATACATATATATGTCGGACCTCACAGACTGGACTATTCCGGGAGGATAACAGGCGTTACCTATATGGATAAAAACAAGACCAAGGCTTCAGAGGTCAAAATATATTTGTATTTCGGCTGTGACAAACACACCCCCGTTTATGAGACCAGTTCGGACAGCAACGGAAACTTTTCCATTGAAAACCTGCCGCCGGGATATTATACTTTAGTAGCGAAATCAGGCACCCTGGAATATAAGTCTCCTTATATCAAGGTTCTGCCATGCCATGAAATAAATGAAAATATTTCACTAAAAGGCTGATTGCAGGGTAATTTATCAAGCATGAATGAAATGTATGCAGAGCAGGGCTATTTGCGAAGCAAATCCAGCCAAAAGCGGGCGGGGCTCGATGCCCCCGAGCTTTTCTAAGAACAAGGCTTTTATTTTGAGAAAACCGACGGTTTGCTGAAGGCAAAAATGCTGACGCTTTTGATGCGCCATACATGGCGCTAAATGCTAAAAAAACATCCTGGTTTTGCCTTTATCACACTTGGTTTTCTGACAAAATAAAGCCATTTGTATTATTCTGCATACATTTCATTCTTTTCAGCTACTCAGTCTGAAGACAAACCAGGGCTGAAAAAGTATAAAAAAACCAAAAATTTTGTTCTTGACTATTATGCGTTAGTTATGCTACTATATTATAGCGCGCCAGGTCAAGCATAAAATCGGCGCAAATCATAAAATTAAATATGGCGGCGTAGCTCAGTTGGCGAGAGCATTCGGTTCATACCCGAAGTGTCGTTGGTTCAAATCCGACCGCCGCTACCACCCATGGCCCATTGGTCAAGCGGTTAAGACATCGCCCTTTCACGGCGGTAACAGGGGTTCGAGTCCCCTATGGGTCACCAAAACCCTTGCATTATAATTATTTCAAGGGTTTTTTCCATATTCTGCATTTACGTACAGCACAGGCACAAAATCTGGCTTTCACCGTCAGCAGGCACTTTATCAGAAGTCCCGCAGAGTTCTGTATCTTTTTATTTTTTGAGATTGATTTTTCCAAAAAAATATTATATAATATTTACGAAAGTCAAAGATAGTCAAAATCAATAAAGGGGTGAAGAACTTGGCAAGATTGAGTGATATTATTGAAGAGTTTATAAAACAATTGATGCATGAAAGTGATGCAGTGGAAATTCAAAGAAACGAACTTGCCAACAGGTTTAATTGCGCACCCTCGCAGATAAATTACGTAATAGACACGAGATTTACAAATGAGAGAGGTTATTACGTTGAAAGCAGAAGGGGCGGCGGAGGTTACATTAAAATAAAAAGGGTAAATATACAGCATGGAATCAACTATTTGATGCACATTATATCTTCAATGGGGAGCAGCATCTCACAACACTCAGCAGAGTGTTTTATCAATAATTTTGTTGATTATGAAGAATTAACTGAAAGGGAAGGATATATATTAAAAGCTGCAGTAAGCGACAAGGTTCTTGGAAATATTCCACTGCCTTACAGGGATCAGATAAGAGCTTCAATATTGAAAAATGCCCTTATGAGCCTGCTTGTTTAGCAAATAATGCAACTTTTTTACAGTATAAAAAAAATGACAAATACAATTTACTGCTTTTGAGAATAATCATTGTATTAAGTGTTGGAAAGACATTATAGAGGCACTGATCAAGACCTTCGAGTGGTTGTTAATCATATTTACCAGTGCAGGTGCGATAGGAGTGAGGTTTAATGCTTTGCCAGAACTGCAGCAAACGAGTGGCAAGTGTACATTTTACTAAAATTGTTAATAATAAAAAGGTAGAGTTATATTTGTGCGAGGAATGCGCAAGGGAAAAAGGAAAGTTAGATATGGGAACATCCTTCAATTTTGGAATGCCCTTCAGCATTGATGATTTCTTTTCCGGAATCGTCGGAAGCAATGTCAATGGTCAATACATGACGCATATGCCTGAGATAAAGCGGTGTAATGTATGCGGAATGACTTATGAGGATTTTAGCAAGACGGGAAAAATGGGATGCAGTGAATGCTACAATGTGTTTAAGGATGAAATTGCACCGCTGGTAAAGAGGATACATGGCGTGGTGGAACATCAGGGAAAGGTACCTGAGGCTGTCTCAGGGAAATTAAGAATTGCAAATGAAATCAGGATGCTTAAAGAGCAGCTTCAAAAATCAATACTGAACGAGGAGTATGAAAAGGCAGCCCGGTTGCGGGATAAAATAAGACAACTGGAGAGTATGGGACAGGGGGGTAATGTATGAGCTGGTACCTTAATTCGGGTCCTGAATCGGATGTTGTAATAAGCAGCAGAATAAGGCTGGCAAGAAATATAAAAAATATTCCTTTTCCATCCAGGATAAACAAGGAACAGGCTGCTGAGGTCATCAAGGAAGTGAAAAAAGCAATCTTTGAGAACGATGCATTTAAAAATGATTTTTTGTTCCTGAACATGGATGATATTACCTCTATTGAAAAGCAGGCCATGGTGGAAAGGCACCTTATAAGTCCCGAGCTTGCGGCAGGCAATAATGAATGCGGGGTAATAGTAAGCCGGGATGAGAAGATAAGCATAATGGTAAATGAAGAAGATCATTTGAGGATTCAGTGTTTGTATCCCGGAATGCAGATTGATGCTGCCTGGGAGCTGTGCGACAAGATTGATTCGATACTCAGCCGGAATATTGACATTGCCTTTGATGTCAACTATGGCTACCTTACTTGCTGCCCCACCAATCTTGGAACCGGCATGCGGGCTTCGCTGCTTTTACATCTGCCGGCCCTTGCAATGACAGGCCACATCGGGAAAATTCTCTCCCTGTGCGGAAAGCTCGGAATATCCGTGAGGGGTTTTTATGGGGAGCATAGCCAGGCTATCGGCAATATGTTTCAAATTTCCAACCAGGTTACACTGGGCAACAGTGAAAGCGATATCAGAATAAATGTGAAGAATATCGGAAAACAAATTATAGACAGTGAAAGGTCTCTGAGAAATGAAATGTACAGTCAAAATCCATACAGGTTTGAAGACAGGATTTACAGGTCACTGGGGATTCTTTCAAGTTCCAGAATCATGACCACCGAGGAAAGTTTGAAGCGGTTGTCTGATGTCAGGCTAGGAGTTGATATGGGCATAATAAAGGATATCGATAAAAAAGTACTTAATGAAATCTTGATATTCATTCAACCTGCAAATTTGCAGAAACTTTTCGGGAAGCCCATGAGTGCCGATGAGAGGGACATAATCAGAGCTGAAGTTATCAGAAACAAACTGGCGAAAACATAAATTGAAGGCTGCTTGTTATTGGAACATATAAATTCTGGAAACCGGCCGGCGACGGGAAAAATGACCGGAGGCATGAAAAAACTTGCCGGAGGCAGGAGGAGAGTCGCCCTGAGGCGGGAAGAAAACTGGCCGGAGACAGGAGGAGAGTCGTTCTTAGGAGTGAAGGAACTGACCGAAAGGTACGAGTATAGAGTTAAATCACATACAAAAGGAGGAAGAATATGTTTGGACGTTTCACTGAAAAAGCCGAAAAAGCCATAGCTTTTTCCCAGGAAAGCGCTATGGCCATGGGACATAATTATGTGGGAACCGAACACTTATTGCTTGGGCTCATAAAAGAAGGCTCGGGTGTTGCTGCAAGAGTATTGCAAAGCCAGGGAGTCACCGAAGCAAAAGTAGTTATGGAAATAGAGACGCTTATTGGAAGAGGAGAGGGAAAGGAGCAGCCTCTGGGTTTTACACCCCGATCAAAAAGGGTTTTTGAACTTGCATTTAAAGAAGCAAGGAGAATCGGCCAAAATTATATCGGAACAGAGCATTTGCTTCTGGGTATCATGAAGGAAGGCGAGAGTGTCGCTGTAAGAATCCTTATGGATTTGGGAGTGGATCCTCAGAAGCTGTTTAATGAAATTATAAAAATATTAAACGAAGAGGCTCCCGGAGGTTCAGGCATGCCCAAAAGCAACGGGGCAGCCGCCAGCACACCTGTATTGAACCAGTTTGGCAGGGATTTGACTGAAATGGCCCGTGAAGGCAAGTTTGACCCTGTAATTGGGAGAGATAAGGAAATTGACAGGGTTATACAGATATTAAGCAGAAGGACCAAAAACAATCCTTGTCTCATAGGAGAGCCGGGAGTAGGAAAAACCGCAATAGTGGAAGGCCTTGCCCAGAAAATTGTTGACGGCAACATACCTGAAACCCTGAAGGAAAAAAGGATTTTCTCCCTTGACCTTTCTGGAATGGTGGCAGGAGCAAAGTATCGCGGAGAGTTTGAGGAAAGGCTGAAAAAAGCGTTAGGCGAAATACGCAAATCCGGAAACGTAATTCTGTTTATTGATGAAATGCATACAATTATCGGCGCCGGTGCCGCAGAGGGTGCAATCGACGCATCAAATATTTTAAAGCCGCTCCTGGCCAGAGGAGAGATTCAGGTAATTGGTGCAACCACCCGGGATGAGTACCGCAAGCATGTTGAAAAAGATGCCGCCCTGGAAAGAAGATTTCAGCCGATAATGGTGGAAGAGCCCTCCGAAGAACATGCCATTGAAATTTTAAAGGGTGTCCGGGACAAATATGAAGCTCATCATAGAGTAAAGATTACCGATGATGCCCTTGAAGGAGCAGTCCGGATGTCGGCCCGCTATATTACCGACAGATATCTGCCTGACAAGGCAATAGACCTGATTGATGAAGCGGCCTCACGGGTAAGGTTGAAAGCATTTACAGCACCCCCTGACCTTAAAGCGCTTGAAGAAAAGATGGAAGACCTGCGCAAAGAGAAGGAAGAGGCCATAAAGAATCAGGAGTTCGAAAAAGCGGCGAAAATACGGGATGAAGAGGTAAAGCTTAAAGATGAGCTGGAGAGGGCGAAGAATGCATGGGAAACAAGGAACCAGACCCGGACTGACCTTGTTACGGAAGAAGAAATAGCTGAAATTGTTTCAAGCTGGACCGGCATTCCTGTAAAAAGGCTTGCCGAGGATGAATCCGAGAGACTTATGAAAATGGAGGAAATACTTCACCAGAGGGTTATAGGACAGGATGAGGCCGTCAAGGCGGTGGCGAAAGCCATCAGAAGAGGCAGGGTGGGACTCAAGGACCCCAGAAGGCCTGTAGGTTCATTCATATTCCTGGGTCCCACGGGTGTGGGTAAAACAGAGCTTTGCCGTGCTCTTGCAGAAGCCATGTTTGGCGATGAAAATGCCATGATAAGAATAGACATGTCTGAATATATGGAGAAACACAGTGTTTCCAGGCTGGTAGGCTCACCTCCGGGCTATGTGGGCTATGAAGAAGGGGGACAGTTGACTGAAAAGGTCAGGACCAAACCTTATTCTGTACTGTTGTTTGATGAAATTGAAAAAGCTCACCCTGATGTCTTCAACATACTGCTCCAGATTCTTGAGGATGGCAGGCTTACCGACGGTCAGGGAAGGACAGTTGATTTTCGGAATACGGTTGTAATAATGACATCCAACATAGGTGGACGGCTGATTACCGAACCCAAACGCATCGGTTTTACTGCAAAGGAAGATGAAAACCAGAGTTATGCCGAGATGAAGGAAAATGTAATGGGCGAATTGAAGCGCACCTTCAGACCCGAGCTTTTAAACAGAATTGATGAAGCTATAGTGTTCCATCCGTTGAATGAAAGCCACATCAGGCAAATTGTGACCCTTATGCTGAAGAATACCGCAAGCAGGCTTCGCCAGAACGGGATTTATATTGAAGTATCTGAAGAAGCCAAGGATTTTCTTGCTAAGAAAGGCTTTGACAAGGTGTTTGGAGCAAGGCCCTTAAGAAGGGAAATCCAAAGGCTGGTGGAAGACCGCCTTGCTGAAGAAATGCTGGAAGGCAGGATAAAATCCGGTGACACCGTGGAGGTTTTGGTGGAAAACGATGACCTGGTTCTGAGAAGAAAGTCCGGAATGCCCGGCAGAATCAAGGTTTAGACTTTAAAGCTGCCTGGAGTGACCGGAGGGTTCTTGCGAGTGAAGGTGGAATTCAGATTCAAGTTTATACTTTCAGAACAACATAAAAAGCCCGGGTATATCCCGGGCTTTTTATGTAAGGAGATCCGGGGAATGTTTCTTTATGGTTGCAGGAAGAACAAAGGTGCTGTTTCACAAAAGCGAAGAGCAGTAAACTGTGCCCAAGGTAAGTACCCATGGCGATCATTTGCCTGGATTTATAAGCAAAGACTGCAGGAAATCCCCGCAACCGCATGAGTTAAGCCGCAGACTCATTCCCCTGTCCCGGAGAACAACACCATTTGCATGTGCACAGACTGCAAGAATCTCTGTCTGATTTTTTATTATTGAGTTCTTCTGAGCTCCTTTTCCAAATCGTTTATGCTTATTTTTCTTGTATGAATTGTATGGCTCCAGTTTTTTTCGTTCTTTCTCAGGAACCCCTGTATTGTGATTGGCGCCCAGGTAAGACAATACAACGGGTATACAAGGAAACCTGCAAAAACCTTGAAATTGAGCTTCCTTGCAGCCAATACCACCAGAGGACCGTAAAAAAACTGTATTGTTACAAAGACATACCAGACTTCAATCGGGAATAAATCCTTCAGGCTGAAGAAAGGTGTATCGGGGAAAATACTTTGTATCCACATCATCAATGTCAATAATCCGATAAAAAGGAAGCGAACAGGTTGAAATAAATAAACCCCGCAATCGAAAGCTATAATATTGTGTTCCTTTAACGCTTTTTTAAATAAAGAATTTGCAAACCGGCTTATGCAGTCGGCATGCCCCTGCATCCATCGTCTTCTCTGATTCCATGACTGCCTGAGGGTTAGAGGCTTTTCGTCATAAACCACGGCATTATGAGCCCAGGCTATTTTCATGTTGTTTAGAGCCAGTTTCATTGTAAACTCCAGGTCTTCCGTAAGGCATGTGGCACCCCAGCCGATTTTTTTCAGCACATCCAGTGTCACGCAGAAACCTGTCCCGCACAGGCCGCAGCTAAGGCCAAGTTGGTATCTGGGGAGTTGATAAAGGTAATTTGAGAGCCAGAAAGCTATGGAATAAGAACATGTAATCCAGGAGTCAAAGGGATTTTTGCTGTCCAGGTAACCCTGGACCACCTTGTATCCACTGCAAAGGCTATTGTTCATTTCCGAAAGAAAGTTGGCGGATACAAGATTGTCGGCGTCAAAGACACATATGGCGTCATACCTGTCGCCCATCCGGTAAATTTTTTCAAACATCCATTCAAGAGCGTAGCCTTTACCTTTATGGTTCAGGTCATTCCTCTCATATACAAGTGCACCGTGCTGTTCGGCAATGCTTGCCGTATTATCGGTGCAATTATCTGCAATTACAAATATATCATAAAGTTCGGAAGGATAATTTTGCTTTTTAAGACTTTCTATTATCTGATCAATGACAACTTCTTCATTGTGGGCTGCTATCACAAGGGCAAATCTCTTTTTTGGAGGGAATTTTTTTTCTGTTTTTTTAATGCCGGCAAAAAAACCTAAAACCGATATGCTGAAAAGATAACACCCTCCGACAAAAATGAAAACCTGCATGATTTGGCTCAAGCAATATATTATTTCTTTAAATTGCATTATAATCCTCCGAAATATTATATTCTGTTATATCTTTGCCAAAAATAACGGAGTTTTTTCAATACCGATAAAATATATTTCATAATTTTATTTGCGCCTTTTGTTATTGGCCCGTGATATGCAAAGAAGCGCTTATAGTTATGTTTCCCGGAAAGAAGTGGATTATACGTGCTTAAGTGGCGGGTTTAAACTGATGAAATGTATGCGGAACAGGGCTATTTGCGAATCAAATCCAGCCGAAAGCGAGCAGGGTTCGATGCTCCTGAGCTTTTCTAAAACAAGGCTCTTATCTTGCTGCAAAACCGACAGTTCGCTGAAGGTAAAAATACTGTGCTGATTATTTACCTGTATATATATCATCAACTTGTATCAGTGACGATTATTTATCTTCATACAATTAATCAACCTGTATTACTGCCGGTTGTTTATGAAATAATATGACCAAACAGCAACATCCATTGACGATTATTCTTCTAAAACCGAAGCTTGGAGGTAATAATGCAAAAGACGTATTTCAACAGTGCTGTAACCGGTAACTCCCGGATGCTGGTGTGCTTAAGCGAGTTAGGGGAACTGGTCAGATTATTCTGGCCTGATATTGATTATATACAGCAAATTGACAAGTTCATGGTGGGCATTTTTGATATTCCGAAGGGGAATAACACATTGTGGCTTTCGAATGAAAATTTCAGTATCAATCAGTACTATATTGATGATACAAATATTATTGCAACGGAGTATATAAGCCCGAAGCTCAAGGTGAAAATCAGGCAGGTTGATTTTTGCCTAATGGATGAGGATGTCCTGTTCAGGCATTACGAAATTGCCAACACCGGTTCCGAATGCCTTTTACCGGGTATTATGTGTTACTCAAAGGGTATAAGTTCAACATGTAACCCGGGTGGAATAATGTTTGACATGCACACAGACTCCCTTGTGCATTACAGGCATGAAGGCTGTCTGTCTGTTTCAGGAAGCGTTGCCGCCCTCAGTTTCCAGCTTGGTGACAATGCCTTTGAAAGTGCAGGATATAATATGCTTAACGGTATCAATGACACAGGCATGATGCAGGACGGGGCAGTTTCATGGAAGCCCGGGGTTCTCGGCCCCGGTGGGAGTGTGACCTTTACACTGACTTTATGTCTATCACCTGATTTGAATGAAATAGGCAATATTTTATCAAGAGTTAAAAGAAAGAGCATACAGGATCATATAACCGATGTAAAGAACTACTGGATGGATTACCTTAAGGGCTTGAACATTATAACTTCAGGAGTAGGGCAATACGACAGGATATATAAAAGGTCCCTGCTTTTATTCAAGCTTATGTCCAACCAAAAATCCGGTGGTATCATAGCAGCTCCGGAAATGGATGAAAATTTCACAAGATGCGGAAGGTATGGCTACTGCTGGGGCAGGGATGCTGCATTTATTACAAGTGCAATGGACATATGCGGGCTGCTGCATTTGGTGGACAACTTTTTCAATTGGGCAAAAAAAACACAAAACCCGGACGGATCATGGCATCAGCGTTACTATACCAACGGTCGGATGGCTCCCTCCTGGGGGCTGCAGGTGGATGAAACAGGCGCTGTAATCTGGGGGATATACCAGCACTACATCGTGACAGAATCTGAAACATTCCTCCGGGACATGTGGGCTGCGGTTAAAAAAGGCGTGGAATTCTTAGTAAACTTTGTCGATTCTGAAACGGGGCTGCCTGCTCCAAGTTATGATTTATGGGAGGAAAGGTATGGGGAGCATCTCTACTCGACAGCTGCCGTTTATGGTGGGATAATGGCCGGTGCGTGCATCGCCGGAGTATTAAAGGAAGATGAAAAATTATCTGAAAAATGGATCAGCATTGCAATGTCCATCAGGGATGCCGCTTTGAGAAATTTCTGGAAAGATGGAAATGGGCGCTTCATAAGAAGTGTAAGGGTAAAGCTCAACCCATGGGGTCCTGAATATGGCGGTGGCACAGTCAATATCCAGGTGAATGCGAAAGGAGTATGCAGGCAGGTGACAAAAGAAGACTGGACAGCAGATGCCAGCATATTGGGAGTTGCAATACCCTTTGGCATGCTGGATACAAATGACCCGAGGGTTGAAAGCAGTGTGGAAAAGGCTGAGAGCGTCCTCAAAACTTACAGGGGAGGACTGAAAAGGTATGAAAATGACAACTATATAGGGGGAAACCCATGGGTATTGACAACCCTGTGGTTTGCACTCTACTATATAAGAAACGGTAAAATTAACAAAGCCCTGGAGTATTTTGACTGGGCGGCAAGGGGGGCAACGCCCCTTGGCTTTTTGCCGGAGCAGATTGACATAAATACCGGAAAGCCTGCATGGGTAATACCACTTACATGGTCCCATGCAATGTTTGTTCTTGTAATGGCTGAACTTTTCAAAGCGGGGGCATGGCCGAAAGAAAGCAGCGAAAACAATTAGCCGCAATTGCAAGATAAGAAATCAAAACCCCGGCATGGCCTGAAGAGAGCGGATTGGCGAAACTTATGGCTTTAACCGGAATTAAAATGTGAGGTATATGATGGCCAAGGTAAAATCAATTTTTGTCTGTCAAACCTGCGGGTTTGAAGTAAGTGGATGGATGGGAAAATGCCCATCCTGCAATTCATGGAATTCCTTTGTCGAGGAAATATCCGAAAAACAACCGGATAAAATTAGCGACAAGTCTTTTTCCGCTCCGGTGTTGATAGGCGAAGTAAAGGTTGATAACGAGGACCGGCTTTCCACGGACATAAAAGAGCTGGACAGGGTACTTGGGGGAGGCATGGTAAAAGGCTCCCTGATACTTGTAGGAGGAGACCCGGGAATCGGAAAGTCAACCCTTCTGATACAGGTTTGCGGACAGGTTAAAACCAAGGCAAATATTTTGTATGTATCCGGGGAAGAGTCTTTGAAACAGGTCAAGCTGAGAGCGGACAGGCTGGGTATAGCAAATGACAGAATATTAATGCTTTCCGAAACCAACATCTCATCAATTGAAAAAGTCATTGCCGGCGAAAAACCGGAGTTTGTGATTATTGACTCAATTCAAACCATGTATTCAGAGGAGATCAGTTCCGCTCCGGGCAGCGTCAGCCAGGTCAGGGCTGTTACAGGCGAATTGATGAAAATTTCAAAAGGCTCGGGCATTACAATAATAATAGTCGGACATGTAACGAAGGAAGGAACCCTGGCAGGTCCAAGGGTCCTTGAACATATGGTTGATACCGTACTGTATTTTGAGGGAGAAAGGCACTTAAGCTACAGGATCCTCCGGGCGGTTAAAAACAGGTTTGGTTCCACAAATGAAATTGGAATATTTGAAATGACCGGCTCAGGGTTGAGGGAGGTTGAAAACCCTTCCGAAACAATGCTCTCGGGCAAGCCGAAGGATGTTCCGGGTTCCGTGGTGGTTTCATGTATGGAAGGGACAAGACCTCTTCTGATTGAAGTCCAGGCACTGGTCTGCCCCACAAGTTTCGGGATGCCCAGAAGGATGGCTACGGGGGTTGACTATAACAGGATAACTCTTTTAATGGCAGTCCTGGAGAAGAGAATCGGAATGCAGCTTCATAATTTTGATGCATATGTCAATGTAGCCGGTGGACTGAAGGTTGATGAACCTGCCTGTGACCTTGGCATTGTATTGGCTGTAGCATCAAGTTTCAGAAACATTCCTGTAGCAAATAACGTCGTTTTGATCGGAGAGGTAGGCTTGACAGGCGAAATACGTGCTGTAAGCCAGATTGAAAAAAGAGTAACCGAAGCCATGAGGATAGGATTTAAAAGGTGCATTATCCCTGCAGGAAACTCGAAAGCATTAAGCCAATTCGAATTTAAGAACACAGAAATCACATGCGTGGACAATGTCCAGCAGGCTTTGGAATTGCTGCTGTAGAACAGTTTGGCAGGGAGTTTATATTAAATTGTACTTTCCAAGGATCTTAAGCCTTTCCAGCTCTTTTATCAAAATATCGTAAAGATTAAGATCCATTGAATTGCACAGGGATACCAGATAAAAAAGATTTCTTCCAATGTCTTTTTCGATATTATCCCTGCAGTTTTCACAAAGAACACCCTGATGATGGGATTCCACATCTGTCTTTTGAACTTCAGGGCCGGAGTTTTCGTCACAACTTTGCAATGATGTGTTTATTTGCTTGCAGCCGCATTGAGTGACTGCCTTGAAAATGTCACTGCTTATCCTCGCATTTGACTCCTGGAACTTTGCGATAATATCCAGAATACTTTTGTTTTTAATAAGCATGTCATCTATAATGTATTGGAATTCGGCTAAAAGCATGTCTTTCATGTGTCAACTCCTGTTTGGACAAATGATTAAATAAGAAAAATTGCTTGTAGAGTATTGCGGAATCCTTTGCTTTGCAATATTTATTATAAGTCTTCATGATACCAATGTCAATGAATATATCCAAAATTGTAAAACTGTGGTTGAATCTTTGTTGATGTTCTGCATGCATTTCAGTGTACGCCTTCGGGTCATCGGTGCAAATTCAAAAAAATAGTTGACATAACAGGTAAGCAGTGTTAAAATTAATGCTTTTGACATCGGAAAGCATTTGTAGTATACTTATTATGAAGTAATATATTATGTGATGTAAAAATTGTGTAAATTTCATGTATTTGCCTGGGGTTTTAAGAGACAGGATACCGCTTAAAAAAGCACATTCTATCCTGTCAAAATGTATGCGGCCGGGACCTAAAGACAGGAATCATGCGACTTTTTGCCTTGGTGCTCAGTGATGGAGGATATGTATGTTTAATGTGGGAGATAAAATCGTGTACCCGATGCACGGTGCAGGAGTGATAGAATCAATTGAAGAAAAAGAGATACTGG
>DUMO01000042.1 GCA_012839865.1 Clostridiaceae bacterium | reverse complement strand
GTAAATATGTCTTACATGTCTCACTATTACAGCCTTTGGAGGAATAAGCTTTACATCCTCACGGATTTCTTTACCCATTGCATGCATATTGCTGCCACATTCCGGGCAATGCCTGTCCTTCTCGGAAGGATTATGTAGGCTTGAAAAGTAAACCAGAGTATGGGTTAAATATTTCAAAGAAAAATATGAAATTACTACAAGATTATAGAATGGGTAATGTAATAAAAAGAATAAATGAGATAATCGTGTAGAACTACACAAGGTTGGGCTGTCAACTTACGATTTGGGATAGCTATTGACGGGCATGCTTCCTCAAACAGGATTTTCAATTAAACAGCCCAAAACTGATTGACAAAATCATGCAGGAAAAACCTGGGAAGTCTTTGCACACCAAGTCATGCGAATTTTCTGGTCGAAGCCTTCATCTTCCATCATATAAGTAATCTTCTGATCCAACAAATTGAGTGCCATCCCAGATATAATAACTACCTGAAAAGAATCCATCCGTTACTCTGTGATAAATCAGGTTCCTGTCTGCACCGAAAGATACAAATTGATTAATCCCGTTAAGTCCTAGTTTATTAGTGTCTTGTTCAACCAAATGCTGATTTTCATAAGTAAAAATAGAAAATGCCGGGTACTCATAATGGTCATCCATGATAATTATCTCTTTGTTGCCACCTGTCATGATATCCAATACATCAATGGTGATAAAATTAGCATCTGGTGTTTTCGACTTTGCAATCTCGATAAATTGATTGTTTTCCAGTGCAAAAACCGAGAGGTAGTGCTGCCAGGTACTGTTTTCGATATTCGTATAGGTTATCACCATTTCTGTACGGCCATCCATGTCAATATCCGCAATGACAGCTTGTTGAATAGTTTTGGGGTTGCTGGTAAATGTGTTGATTTGTCCGTGCACTGTTTCTACCACCTCATCCGGGGACATTCCTTCTTTAAATCTTTCAGCAGCAAATTGATTCATTTTATCCAGATTTAAAGTGTTATAATTCAGATTTTTGTCAAACAATTCATGGATATCAGTGCTACCCTTTTTCATTGAGAAAAAATAATCGGTTGTTTTATATGTCTTTGGAACCCATCCCAGAATAGATGCGTTTAGTACATTGATATACCGGCAATTGTCACTTAGCTGCATTTTTTCTTTTCCACCATGGTCTATGCGGAAAAGAGTGTAATTGTTATAGATGAAGGAACCTGAACGGTTTGTGGTATAATAGAAATAATTCTCATCAAAATTAATATGTGCAACCTTTTCATTCAGGAAAATGTCTGATACCGAACCATCAGTTTTCATTTTCAGAACACAATTAGACTTTACTGCGTAGATAAAATCGTTAACGATAATAAAGCTGCCAATGAGATTCTCCTGTGATATTTTCTCCTGATCCGATCCGTCCATGTTCATGCGGTAGATTTCATTCCTGTTGCGATTAATATAATATATTTTGTCATTATAGAAGCAAATGTTATTACAATATTCCTGGTTCAGCTGTTTAACATTCAATCCGTCCAGGTCCATTTGATAAATGTTGTTGTTCTTACCAATATAATAAATGAATTGGTCGGTTACGATCGCTTCGGCAATGTCTTTATCTGCTATCGTGATATTTTCTGTTCCGTCAAGTTTTAGTTTATGTAATGAGTTGCTGGATGAATTGATGTAATAAATCCATTCGCCCTTGAGCAGTACGTTTTTTGCATTCAGTATTCCGTCATAAACTCTCTTATTGCTGAACTCACTGTCGGTTGCAAGTAACATCCCGGTATAGCCATCTACATAAACAATGGTATCCCCTTCCTGAGCAGCAAAGCCTTGATTGATAATATTCGCAGAATCATTCAGGCTGTAGTATTTTTTTACTTCAATATCATTGTTCGGTTTGCTTGTTATATCTGGTTGATCTGCAACATGATTCTGTGTATTGGAAAGGTCGTCTATAGTATTATCGTCCAGATTTGAGGGAACTGATACAGCATTATTGTTTTCAAGAAGATGAGAACGATATACGAATGCTATGCAAAAAGCAACAATAAGCAATAAAATCACAATACAAGCAATATGCCATTTTTTCACTTTTCAACCCTCCATGACTTTAATCTTCAATCTCTCATCCGCTTCGATTTACTTTGATGATTTCAGATACATCATCTTCAAGAGTTGTACAAACTGCATAAACCCATCAAAGGTTTGGCAGTTTACAATAAAACAGCGCAAAACCGATTGACGAAATCATGCAGGAAAGAACACCAAGTCACAGCAAAATTATAGCATAAGATTGTAGCCGATTGGGTAAGCGGGGTTAAACAAGGGGACCGAAACCTTTTGGAAAGATGACTTTGGGATATCCAATGCTCCCTTGTCTTTCAACTTTAAAGTCTCCCACATACAAAAGTGTTCCATCTTCAGCATAGAACTTGCCATAAAGTGGGTACGAAGGTCAATAATAACCGCCATCTTTTTTACGATCATTATATCTTCCTTCAAATTTGAGATGACCAGAAGGATAGTATTCTTTGCCTTCAAGGAGACCTCCATATTGGAAAAGACCTTCTCGATAAAGAAGGTATACAGATGAAGTTATTGAAAAAAGCAACAATATGGGCAATTGTAATTGCTCTTTCAGTAGCTTTGGCAGCCTGCAACCATGCAGAAGAACCTGCCAATAATCCATCAGTAGCAGAAAAAACAATCCATACTGATTACCATATGCACATACAGAGCAAACAGATGGCCGATATTTTTATAGCTATACTTGGAAGTGACGAGTTAAGCGGAAATCAACTGGAAGAGTCCTCTGCTGAAACAATAATTGAGCTGTTGGATGAAGCAGGGATGGACAGAGCTTTTATAATATCAGTTGCATATATTTCTGGAAACGATCTAATTGCAGGACCCGATGAGTATAATGATGTAAAGAAGGAAAACAATTATCTTGCCATTCAGTGTGCCAGATATCCCGAGAGATTAATAGGCTTTTTCAGCGTAAATCCTCTAAAGGAATATGCGGCAGAAGAAGTTGACAGGTGTTACGATGAGCTCAAGCTCCCGGGACTAAAGCTTCATTTTGCCAATTCAAACGTTGATTTGACCAACCCGGAGCCTCTGGCAAAAATACAGAATCTTTTTGCTCTGTGCTGAAAAAGGAATACCAATATTACTTCATTTTAGAAATGATTATTCCAAATTCGGGAAAAAGGACGCAGAGATACTTATAAACGAGGTAATCGCCAAAACTCAGGGACTCAAGCTGCAAATTTCTCATTTAGGAGGTTATTTGGATTTGATACGGCAACCGAAGAGGTAATCTCAACTTTTATTGAAGAATATGAAAGAAACGAAAGCCTGGATAAAAGCGGTATAATTTTCGATATTTCCGGTGTGGTTGTAACTGAGAATGTGGAAGTTGTGATATACCATCTGCCGGCAGTTTGTTATTAGGCGATGGATATGCTGGAGAGCCCTTTGTTTTTATTTTCGTAACTGTTAGCGGAAACATATCAACAGCTTTTGCTATGGAAAGTTTGAATAAGCATTAATATCCTATTGATATAAAATTGATTTTGGATTATAATAATTTACATACAAAACTATTAACATAATAAACAAAACTAACTATTGGAGGTTCTTGATATGATACAGCAAAAAGGATTCCGTTTGTTATATTCTTGTTTAAATATGAGAAGGCAATTGAATGCACTAATAAGTAATGGTGACCTTTCACAGAGTGAGTATCTCGTTTTGAGGAACATATGGCTTTCAAATAATGGCATGTCAAGTTACGGCATTCAAGGATACATTAAGGCTGCCGATTTATCGGATATACTTGAGCTGTCTCGCCCGTCCATTACTCGAATTCTCAATGATTTGGAACGACGAGGGTTAATTGCGCGGAACATTGATTCGAAAGACAGGAGAAGCATTAAAATTGAATTGACTAAAGCAGGAATTGAAGCCATAGAAAAAGCTAACAGGAGGATTTTGAGTATTGCTGAAAGGCTTATTGTAGCATTAGGTGACTCGGATACGGACAAACTGATTGAATTGATCAATAAGCTAACAGACATATATAAAGTAATACTTGAAAGCAACGGAGGCAGAAGTGATGAGTAGAAATAAGAAAAATAAACTTTATAAATTGATTGCTTTTATACTAATTATTGTTGGGGTTGGCGCAGGTATTTGGTATGGATTTAGAAGTCTAAGAAAAGGATCTTATATGGATAACATATTGGAGATAGGTGGAAATAGCAATATTGAACTTTTAAAGCAACTGAATGAAAACTGGACGTTACCGGATGAATACTCGTTAGAAATCAAAGAAGTTAATGGAATAACAATGGAGTGGGTTCAGAAAAAGGGTACTAATCCTGATAAGGCAATACTTCAGCTTCATGGTGGAGCTTATACTCGCTCTTTGGAGGATAACGGCATAACGTACCAGCGTGCTGCTGTGCAATATGCAAAGCTAAGCGGAGCAGGAGTTTTGACTGTTGATTATCGGGTTGCTCCGGAACATCCTTATCCCGCAGCATTAGAGGATGCTGTTCAAGCGTATAAATGGCTTTTAGGAGAAGGATATCCACCGGAAAATATCATTATAGCGGGAGATTCAGCAGGTGGAGGGCTTGTGCTTGCGACTTCACTTTATATTAGAGATAATGACATGCCAATGCCAGCGGCTTTAATAACTATGTCCGCATGGACAAATTTAAATTACAGGCGCAGGACTCCAGCATATGTAGGCAATAATCCTGCTAATAATCCTTATATTTCACCTGCTTTTGGCGAATACAGCGGCTTTCCGCCCGTGCTTATGCAGGTTGGCGGAGATGAAATACTTTTAAATGATACCATTAAGGTGGCACAAAAAGCCAAGGAAGCTGGAGTTGTTGTTCAGCAAACAACGTACCCTGGTATGTTCCATGTATTTCAAATGCTGTTTCCGGAGCTATCTGATGCTAATATGGCATGGGATGAAGTGGAGTCATTTATAAAAGATATTTTTGCGGAAAAACAGGAGGTTAAGTGATGACTCTTATAGAAATTAAGGATTTAACCAAAGAATACAGGATCAATGAGAATAAAAACCAACAAGTATTGAAGAGTTTAAGCTTCTCTATGAATCATGGTGAATTCATAGCGATTGTCGGCGAATCTGGATCGGGCAAATCTACTCTTTTAAATATTTTTGGCGGGTTAGAATTGGAAAGTATGAAGATTGGTACTGAGACTAATTAAGTCCTGCAATACAAATGACCAGGAGGGAAGAAACATGTAGAATCATTGCAACGATAATTTATACTCCTGGGAGGATTGCAGACGGACTTGTGTCTGTAGTAAGATATAAGCGGTAGCTGTGATATATATTAATACAGCGCCATTTTCAAACTTTCAAGCGTACAAATCATTTTGTTAATGATACATTGAATAACAAAAAACAAATGGGGTGCTAAAATGGAAAAAAAGTATGTGCTTTCACTAGATCAGGGAACGACAAGCTCCAGAGCAGTCATTTTTGAGAAAGAGGCCACCAGAATTGTGGCAATTCCTATTTTTCTGCTACAAAAATAAAGTGGATACTTGACAATGTTGAGGGCGCGAAGATGAAAGCCAGGCAGGGGAGGCTTCTTGCCGGAACTATAGATAGCTGGCTGGTATGGAAGCTTACAGGTGGAAAGCTTCATGTAACCGACTATTCCAATGCTTCGAGGACGATGCTGTTTAATATACACACACTGGAATGGGACAGTGAGCTGCTTGCAGAAATGGAGATTCCAAAAAGCATGCTGCCAAAGGTTGTACCGTCTTCAGGAATTGTTGGAGAAACCACACCTGAAATATTTGGGGCAGCTATTCCCATCAGCGGTATCGCAGGGGATCAGCATGCTGCACTCTTTGGCCAGGCTTGCTTTGAAAAGGGCTCTGCTAAAAATACTTACGGTACCGGTTGCTTTACCCTTATGAATACCGGAACAAGACCGGTAAACTCTAATAACAGGCTGCTAACTACCATAGCCTGGGCTATGGATGGAAAAGTGGAATATGCTCTTGAGGGAAGTGTATTTAATGCAGGCTCGTCCATACAGTGGCTTCGTGACGAAATGAAGCTGATAGAAAGCGCCAGGCAGGCAGATGAAGATGCAGAAAAGGTGCCGGATACCGGAGGAGTGTATGTAGTTCCTGCTTTTACGGGACTGGGGGCACCGTACTGGGATATGTACGCACGCGGCGCTATTGTCGGACTTACGCGGGGCAGCAAGCGTGAACATATAATAAGAGCTACACTTGAGGCTATTGCTTATCAGAGCAGAGATATACTTGAGCTTATGGAACTGGATTCCGGTATAAAGCTGAAGGAACTGAAAGTTGATGGCGGAGCCAGTGTCAGCCCGTTTCTGATGCAATTTCAGGCTGATATAATGAATGTGACCGTTATCCGACCCAGGGTTACAGAAACAACAGCTTTAGGGGTAGGCTATCTTGCAGGGTTGGGAGCAGGCGTATGGTCTGACAAAAAGGAAATAGCTGCCAAATGGGTGTGTGATAAAGTGTTTAGTCCTCAGATGGAGGAACAGACAAGGGCGGTCTATTATAAAAACTGGAAAAGAGCTGTGGAAAGGGCTCAAAGATGGGAAACGGACTCTTGTAGGACATAGTTGACAAATTTCAAGCCATATGAAGACAAAATGGCTGAAATTGATGACGACGAGACAAGGGCAGAAGCTGGAACGTGCTTTACAGGGAAATCTCATTATGAAATCAAGATGCACTGCTACCGTTAATCTTCTCTTTTTATACTTGAAATTGGGTAAGACAGACAAGGCGAATGAGCTGATAAAATCATTGCCGCATATTTGGGAGAGCAGGGAAATTCTAATGCCTGAAGTGAATACATCAAAGAATTAAAAAAATCCATTATAAAGGCTCTTGCCCTTTTTTGCGGTAAAATAAAAGGCCTGCAATCACGAAAATATGCCGAAGCACCAAACTATATACAGATGGGAGTCGATCTTGAAACAAAAGGAAAGGCGATGTTGCGAAGGGTAAAGAGAAAAAGGAACTGAAAAAGCAGATAAAGAATGCTGAAGAGTCTGTTGAAGCCATGAAAATTGCCAGAAAAAGTTTGTTGAAATTTAAGAGTTCCTTTGAAGAAGGAAAATTAAAATCATAGTGATAAAAAGCTTGGCAGCAAGCTTGACCTACTATAACTTATAAAGCATTAAGCACTGATTCTATGTTATCTTCGGTTAAATCATACCATGCAGCATCTGGCTTCTCACTCTGGTTTTGGATAGCCGAATCAAATTCATTCTGTGTGGCTTCTTTATTGTTAACAAAAAATGTAACTGTCAAATTGTTATTGGAATCGTAACTTGACTGGGAATAGGTTATCTTATTGATGGAATAACTCTTATCTGTAAATGCAATTGTGCCAAAGCCATTATCCATTGCTCCGCTGGAAAATGAAAAGGTGCGGTCTGTTTTTAACTGATTAAATGCTCGAAACCACATAACATAACCATATACCACTCCATTCTGATAATGTAAAATCTCAGTTCCATAATCGTCAAGCCCGTTTACGCTCAGCCAAAGTATAACATCCATCACACCATCGTTATCCAGATCCATAACTGCAAACCTTGTTGCTTCCACGTTAACTGTACTGTCAGAGCTGACAGCCTGGTTCAACTGGTTGATATTCAATGTTTTCATAATACTGGTTTCCAAAAACCCGGCATTGCCCAGCAGTACCGCTTTATAAGAGTTAAGCGCAGCCAAATTGGCCGGCGTGTCAGATTCGGTATATTCCGGTAATTTTTCGCTCGACACAGGTGTTGCAGCTTCATCAGGAGAGCCAATAGACAGTGATTCCGTGGATTTGCCTCCCTCATTTTGCGTGCAGGCACAAATAGAAAGCAAAAAAATGACTGAGATTGTGAAAGTAATAATAATTTTTCTGAAATAAAGTATGTGCTTCATAATGCTCTCCTTAAGCTTTCTTTAATTACTACTTTACCATTAATGGAAAGTATATCAAAGGGGCAACAATATAGTCAATGAGAGCAACAATACAATTAACAGTACAGGGGTATAGATGCCTATATTGTCTTGTATATCAAGGATCTTGATTTATAAGGAAAACATTATTACTCTGCATTTCTCCGCAGGAACAAGTCTGTAAAATTCTTGAAATCCTACAAAACCTATAGTATAATAGTATTTAGAAAAGGTGGTGGAAACAATGATTTCAACAAGAGTAAGATATGCACTTCGAATGATGGTAGATCTTGCACAGCATCAGAATGAAGGCTTTATCTCTTTGAAAGATATAGCGAATCGTCAGGGGATTTCCAAAAAATACCTGGAGCAGATTATACCGATTTTGAACCGGGCTTCTTTTTTGCGGGCTTCACGGGGATTTGCCGGAGGGTATCAACTTTTAAAATCGCCGAAGGACTATACAGTCGGCGATGTTATGCGAGCTATCGAAGGCAGTCTGGCACCGGTTGCATGTCTTGAAGGAGAAACAAATAACTGTCCGAGATGTGCCGAATGTCCAACCCTCTTCGTGTGGGAGGGCCTGCAGAAGGTTCAGACAGAATATCTTGACGGAATCACAATACAGGATATCCTGGATAAACAAGAAGCTGAATCAGGTAATAACTACAGCATTTAACATATAGCAAGAGGTCTCCCGCCTCTAAGCTGCTGGCTCATTTTAGTGAAAATGTAGGCGGCGGGAGTACGGCACGAATTTGGGAAACAAGACCAGTTGCCCAGAAATTTTTTCTAGAAATCATATAAAACCTATTTACATTGTAGGTATTATATAATATAATGCTCATATTAAATGAGAAAGAGAGGCACCCGGAAAATGAAAAACTACTTTGAAAGTCTTGTTCGTGCCAATTTCCGTTTCGGTCGAATGTGTTTTTGTTGTAAATAAAAATTCGGGTTTAAAACAAAAATACATAATTAATTGAAAGGAAATAAGCAATGAGTAACTATAAATTTGAAACCTTACAAATTCACGCAGGTCAGGAAACTCCCGATCCTGCTACCGACGCAAGAGCCGTTCCGATTTATGCAACTACTTCATATGTATTTAAGGATTCCGCTCAGGCGGCAGGCCGTTTCAGCCTTTCTGAAAGCGGAAATATTTATTCGCGCCTTATGAATCCAACTTCTGATGTGTTTGAAAAGCGTATTGCCGCTCTCGAAGGTGGCGTGGCAGCACTTGCTGTGGCAAGCGGCTCGGCGGCCATCACTTATGCTGTTCAGAACATCGCAACTGCAGGCGACCATATAGTATCCTCTGTCAATGTGTACGGCGGTACGCATAATCTTTTCGCCAACACCCTCAGCGAGCAGGGACTTACAACGACTTTTGTTGATCCTTCCGATCCCGAAAACTTTGAGAAAGCCATTCGGCCGAATACAAAGCTTCTGTTTGCTGAAACACTTGGCAACCCAAACTCCAACGTAGTTGATCTGAAAGCTATTGCGGATATTGCACATAAACACGGTATCCCATTTATCGTGGATAACACCTTCGCAACGCCCTATCTGCTTCGCCCGATAGAGTACGGTGCAGATGTTGTCGTGCACAGTGCCACGAAATTTATCGGCGGTCACGGAACTGTTTTGGGTGGTGTGATCGTAGATGCCGGCAAGTTTGACTGGGCGCAGAACGACAAATTTCCCGGACTATCCAAGCCGAACCCGTCTTATCACGGTATTATATTTACGCAAGCGGTCGGCAATCTGGCTTACATTATCAAAGTCAGAACAACTCTCCTTCGCGATCAGGGTGCGTGCATTTCTCCGTTCAACTCCTTCCTGCTTTTGCAAGGACTCGAAACTCTGTCTCTCCGTGTGGAGCGCCATGTCGAGAACGCACTTAAAGTAGTGGAATATTTGAAAAATCATCCGCAGGTGGCGAAGGTCAATCATCCGTCGCTTGCAACCGGCAGAGAAAAGGAACTGTACGACACATACTTCTCGAAGGGTGCAGCCTCCATCTTTACCTTTGAAGTAAAAGGTTCGGCGGAGGATGCAAAGAAGTTCACGGAGAGTTTGAAGCTCTTCTCGCTCCTTGCCAATGTTGCCGATGTCAAATCGCTGGTGATTCACCCTGCGTCTACCACCCACAGTCAGCTCGATGAAAAAGAACTGCTCGAATCTGGTGTCACGCCGACGACCGTTCGTCTTTCCATCGGCACTGAACATATTGACGATATCATCGCTGACCTCCAACAGGCTTTTAAAGCAATCAAGTGAGGTTTCTTTGATGAAAACAAAATTAGATTTTCGATGTTGT
>DUMO01000008.1 GCA_012839865.1 Clostridiaceae bacterium | reverse complement strand
TCCTGATGGTATACAATCAATGATTGGCAAGGCATATGATGAAAAGGGGATTGAATTGTCAGGAGGCGAAAGCCAGAAGGTGGCAATAGCAAGAGCTCTTTACAAAGATGCCTCACTGGTTATACTGGATGAACCCACTTCAGCCCTGGACCCTTTGGCGGAGGCTGATATTTACGAGAATTTCAACAAGCTGGTCGGAGATAAAACAGCAATTTACATATCCCATAGGATGTCCAGCAGCGTATTTTGCGACAGGATATTGATTATAGAAGAAGGAAAAGTGTCGGACTTTGATACTCATGAAAACTTGCTGAAGAAAACAGACAGCCTGTACTATAAGCTTTTCCAGGCTCAGGCGGTCAATTATCAATATGAATCATGCATGTAACATGCTTTTCTTGCAAGCTTGTTACGGACAGATAGACTGTTACTTTTTTTCATTGGGAGCATATCAAAAGATATGCTCAATTTTATTGTAAGCAAATTCTTTTTAAGAAGTTAATAAAATCATAAGAATGAAATAACTTAACAGTCGTTTGTTCTATTATTACAATAAAATGTGAAAAAATAATAAATCAGCATTGAAGCAGATTTTCAACTATGGTACAATTACAATAATTAATATGAAAATTACTCCAGGTGTTGTATCTTCAAACAATGGCTCCTGGAACGATAAAGCAACTACAGGCATCAAAATTGATAATCAAACGGTGTAAAAGACGGTCTTAACATGCAAAGGGGGAACAAGTCAAAATGTTATTCTCAAGAATAAAAAAGAGCAAATACTTCCAGTCACCATACCTCGAAATAATAATCATGATATCGTCAATAATTCTTGCATTTTTCGGGCTTTATGTTTTGTCATTGGTGCCGGGAATACCTGAAGAGGGTGCAATGCCTACGTCTTCTGTATCATTCATTATTCTGGCATTTTTTCTTCTCAGTGTAGCCATAGCTTTGATATCGGTAATTGCAGGAATAGGCGGCGGAGTTATTTTTACACCACTGATGCTGGCCTTCACCAGCGTAAACAGCCTGGTGGTGCGAGGTACAGGTCTTATTGTAGCGATGTTTTCCGGGATTATATCCACTGGTATTTTCATAAAGAAAGGGCTTGGCAATTATAAACTGTGTATGTTGCTTACATTAAGCCAGAGCGGAGGTGCTTTGCTGGGTGCGGCATTAGCTGTAACGACATCAAAGAATGCCGGCGCAATGGGAGAAGGTTTAATGCGTACTGCCCTTGGAATTCTGCTTGCACTTATTGCAGTATACCTTTTCTTTGGAGGGAAAAAGCTTGAATGGCCTGTTATTAAAAAAAATTGGCAGGTTCACTTCAGCACTGAAACTGGGAGGAAGCTACTTTGAAGAAGCCGAGGGACAGGTGAGAAAATATGAAGTAACCCGTGCTCCACTCGGGATATTGCTTTTATTTTTTGTAGGCATGTTAGGCGGTTTCTTTGGCATGGGTGGAGGTTGGGCCATAACACCGGCATTAAACCTTGGAATGGGATTGCCCCTCAAGCTTGCTGCAGCAAATTCAGGTGTGATCCTGGGTATAGGCAGTTGTGTTTCCATATGGCCATATATAAATGCAGGCAGCATCATACCGCTTTTTGTTCTGCCCTGGCTTTCAGGTCAGGTAATAGGTGGATTTATCGGCTCATATGCCCTTGCAAGAATACGTGCAAAAATGGTGCGTTGGATACTTATCGGCATTATGATCTTCACAGCTTTTGGACTGGTAACCAAGGGATTGAATGTATTGGGGATTATGGGAAATGTTCCTCCTATTATACAGGTTATTGTTTTCATAGTGATATTTGCCGGTGTGATAGCTACTGTATTAATGAGCAGCAAAACTGAAAAAAACCAGGGAAAAAAGGAAAAAAAGGCAGATATTTCTCAGCAAACAAAAATACCCAAATTGTCTATTCCCAAAAGCCATATGCTTTATGCAAACATAATACATTGGGTGACTATTATTGTTTCTATCGCGGCTTTATTCATACCGGTGTTTGTGCTTGTGAATCCATCAAACAATGTATTGAATCCTAACATAATATTTGGTGAAATTTTTAAAGGTGCCACCCCTGAAGGAGCATGGGCTTTGGCGGAAAACGGTGTGTTTCCGGGAACACACTTTTATCTTGATTACATAACAAAGACTGACAGTTGGGCTATGCTTAATGTAAACATAGGTTGTATGGTAGGTTTGCTTGCAGTGGTTCCAGCCGTGCTTGTACAAATATTCAAAGAGAAGAATATATTGGAGGCTTGCCTTGGAACAGCTATGGCAGCTCTCATTATCAGTGCTATGGCAGGTATACTGTAAGGCTGTTGTCAACTTTAAATTCTACTGTCCGGAGAGCTAAAGCTGTTTAAACTCCCCGGACAGTAAATAGCTTTCTCTTAAGTTTATAAAACTATCACCATATTGGGCCACCCTGGACGGCATCATCACATCTTACACAATTTTGATTGCCGCAATGAGTTATATGTGGATTTTCAATTATTGCTTTGGTGCAAATGTCCAGCAATTCATTTATTGAGAAGCACCGCCAAGGACTTTCCCCGACAGTGATTGTTTTTTCAATTGGCCTAACCATGTTTTCAAAATTGCCAAAACCCCTTGAACAGCCGCCGACGGATACAGCCATTGGTTTTCCCTGCAAATTGTAAGCCCAACGGATAAAAAGTTTTCTGCCGGCCAACTGTTCGGCATAGTGGATTATGGTTGCCCTTCTTAAGTCCACGCCCATTAACAATATAAAACCATTGTATTTGCGTAATTCACGGAAGGGTGCATAAACATCTTCAGGCGACTGGCCTTTTATCAGAATATCGGCAAGCTTACCTACGGCTGCAAAGGAATGGATGGGATGATAACCTCTTTTCCGGCAATCCATGTTTACCAAAGTATATGGCACAATTCCCATGTCTTTTATGCTGATATCATTGCAATCAGTAGTATATATTCTGGTTTTATTATAATCTTCCTCCTTAAGGGAGGAGTAATTACTGCTGTTTCTTGCCGGGCGCAGGTTTTCAGGCGGAAAAATGTCAAATGCATGGGTAAAAGCCGGCACCATAACTGTGCACCCTGAATCCAGAAAAGCCTCAATCAATGCTTGTGCCCCTCCTTCCAGATAACCGAAGGACTTTAAGGATGAATGAATGCATACTGGTTTGTTTTCAATGTTCAGTTTCTTTATTGCCTCTGAAATGACAGTCTTGTTGACCATATTATCTACTCCGTTTATTGTTAAGATAGCAATAACTTAATATAATTATAATAGCATATTGTTTAAAGAGGATATATTGCATTTTACACAAATATAATATTAAGAAAAGTGCAGTTTTGGTTTTGAGGTCCATAACCTCACAAAACTTATAAAGGAGAAAATAAAATGTCAACAGGAACAGAGAAAAAGCAATTAAAACCCTATCACGGCATAGGTATTTTTATTTTTTTCATTGTGGTATTCCCGTTCATTGCAGTACCCATACAGGCAAAATGGGGGATGTATGGTCTGGCTGTTACAGAATTATTGATTCTGTTATTTGCCCTGATTCCGGCATTAATACTGAAGGCAGACTTGAAAGAGGTGTTTCCGCTAAAGTGGCCCAAATTTCGGCAGATTATCGGTGTTTTTTTCCTGTGGAGCGGAAGTTTTATTATAGTACTACTTGTAAGTTTGATTATAGAGCATTTCTTTCCTGGAATTAAAGAGGTAAGTAATGCCATATATAGATTTACCACCAGCGTACCTATGGCAATTGCTTTTGCCATTATGGCAGTTATGCCGGCTATATGCGAGGAAGCATTTCATAGAGGATTCATTCTTTCCTCATTGGCTTCAATAAAAAGCAAATGGGTTGTAATTCTGCTAATGGGGTTCATCTTTGGGGTTTTTCACCTGGATTTCTACCGCTTTCTTCAAACAGCCATTTTGGGAGGGGTATTGACATATATTATGATAGAATCCGGGAATATGGCTTTGCCAATTTTATTTCATTTAATAAATAATGCCGTGCCGACTTTGGCAAGCTTCTCGGTTGTGCCGCCGGATACGGCGATGACAAAAGTAGATTTATCAGCTGCAATACCAGGTTATCTTATACTAGGCTCAATAGTTCCTTTTCTCTTGCTGATTGGGTCCGCACTGGTCCGTGAAAAAAGCCTTGCAGATGATGCCATTGACATTGATTTAAAAAAGAAAAGAAGAAGAATAAAAACTGCTCTGGCTTGTGTCTGTTCAGTATTGATGCTGCTCGCAGGAATGGCAGCTATGGTTGCACATATTAACAGACCACCTGCGTTTGAAACTTCGGTATCAATGAATGTAAATTACAATTCGGATGACCTTCATATACCGATGAAACTAAAAAGCCCCGGTGAATACATGTTTAATCTTGAAATAAATTGCGAAAGAGGGATGGTTGATTTTGAGATTGTGGATGACAGCGGCAAGGTGATTTATCAAACGTCCTGCAGCAAGCTTACAAGTAATGGCCTGATACAACTGGAAAACACAACATACACGATAAATGTGGATTTTCTCATGGATATGAAAGAGATCGACGAGTACTACGTTCGAAAGGGCTATGATTATAGTGATAGTTTAAAAGATGCACTCAACCTTAATGGCAATCCGGATGATATGACAAGTTTCGAGATGAGCCTGATAATAAGGTAGGGCGTTTTTTATTGTTAACTATACAGGCGTTTAATAACCATTAAAAGAGCTATTATTTATGGTACAGCTTTGCAACAGTGTCCGGGATAGAATGGCTTTTATTGGAGTCAGTGTTCAATGATGCGGAGCTACTGATATGAATAAGGGGAATTGACATTGCAAGTCAAAATATCCTGAATATTGGCAGTATTACATATAATCAAACAAAAAAGTATTGAATTGTCGAAGAAAATCCTGTAAAATATATGGTAAAAAACATAATTGAGGGAGGGTTATTAAATGTCACCAGTAAGTGATATTTTGGTATGGACATTTTTGTCTGAAGTCCCAATTCCGGATGACGTGAAAGATTTGTTAGTGGAAGGAGAAGAGGCGGTTGCAGCATATAAAACATTCCGCGACAGTGCAATCTTCACAAGCAAAAGATTGATTGTAAGGGATGCCCAGGGATTGACCGGAAAGAAAGTAGAAATTTACTCCCTGCCATATTCTTCAATTGTAATGTGGTCTACTGAAAATGCAGGCAGGTTTTTGGACATCAACGCTGAAGTTGAATTATGGACCAGGGCCGGGCACATAAAGATAAATCTGAACAAGGGAGTGGATATCCGCAAGTTCGACAAGCTTATAGCAAATGCACTTTTGAAATAAATTTCGGAATGAGCAGGTATCAATATTGAGTTTATTGTGATATTGAGCCATAATATTATTGATTGTTAAATTTCACTGACGGGGGTATTCGATTTGAAAAGCATAAAGCCAGGGCGGGGACCTTCGGGCATGTCCTTTATAGGTTCCATTATAGCTGTTGTTTTTGGTTTATTCTGGACGATTATGGCAGCAAGTATGACTGCCAATTCACCGTTCCCGATGGTTGGAACCTTTTTTCCGCTGTTTGGTGTGATATTTATATTATTTGGCATCATTAACGCTGTATACAATTATAAAAATGCTACAGGCAAAGATCGTTTTTCCATGTTTGACATAACCGATTCCCCAGAGGAAGGGGACCCGGCTGATAAATGGATAAAAAGGCCTGAAAACGAGCATAAATCAGACAGGGATTATAATAAATATGGCAATAATAACTGTAAGCAGGATTATGGCAACCCTGCTTACAGTAATATTGATCATGACGATTCTGCCGGCAGAAGCTCTGGCTACAAATATTGTCCCTATTGCGGAGGACAGCTTGAAGGCAGTTTTAAATATTGTCCTCACTGTGGCAGGAAGATATAAGGGTTATTTAATGAACTTAATTATAGCCTTTTTCTCCGAAGGGTTGGAGCTTGTTAATCCACTTTTCCTCAAGCTTTTTGAGTTCATCTTTTATGTCCTGCCGCCCGTCTTCCTTTAAATCCAGCACTTCCAGCACCTCGAAGGTGAAGGCGTCTATACCGTATTCATTTACTTCCGCCTGAAGCTTCTTATTCATATGAGTGCCGGTTTCCAGACTCATCTTTCTCCCGTTAATGGTTTTCAGGTTTGCAGTACTGGTTACAAATACTTTTTGGTTTATGGTGTTTCTTATTTGATATACTCCTGCTTGTGGTTTGATTTCCTTATATGCTTGCTTTAGTAATTTCCTTCTGTCCATATCTGCCTCCTGGTTTTTCACAGGTGATTCTTTGGATTCATCAGTTTTGAGAAGGTTTTTTTTCAAACTTTCCGGTTTTATTTCCTGTGAGTCTTTATCTTTTTCATTCAAGTTTACATTAATCCAATATTGACTTCCGTCTGCTTTCCTGCTCAAAAATCCATATTCAATCAAATATCTTCTAAGTGTCGCATAGTCATCGAAAGCTGCCGACAGAATCCCATTAACTTCTTTTTCGTTATAAATCCTGCCTTTTTGGAATCTCTTCGACAATTCCCGCAGGACTGCAATCTTGTGCTTTTCTCTCATTGAAAAAGTTGAAAGAGGTCCGTCAGTTCCCTGAGGGAAGTATTTAGTAAGAATATTCTCCTGCTCCTCCCGGGTAATGTTATACCTGTCGTCCACCATCCTGGCAGTGTTTGGTATTTCCAGAAATTGCGGTGCATTCCTGTCTTTATCCTTTAATATATCCATAATTGCTAAAAACACCTTGGCCTGGCGTTCCTTCTCTTTCAGTGCAAAACGGTGGTTTCGGATGGTTGAGACACTGCCTGTGCCCAATTCCTTTTGTACTTCCTGATCGCTTTTACCTTCGTAAAACAATCTGAGGATACGGTTTTGGTGATCTGAAAGACCTGTGAACTTTTTGCCCAGACTTATCAGGGAATTAAATACCGACTGATGTTTTTTTTCAATATGAATACATATATATTTCCCTGCTTCATAAAGCAGGCCATCTTCCGGATAGATTATGCCTTTTTCTATTTTTTCGCCGCAAAGCAGACATATATAACAATCGTCTTTCTCAACAAAACCTCTTTTTAAGTCGCGCAATGATGCGTTCCAGAATAACTCCGGCAAATTCATGCTCATCACCTCAAATTATATTAATACATAAACGTAACATAATAACATCTATGAATCTATAGATATATTATAAAAACGTCTATGAATTGTCAAGAGATATTTTAAATATTGCAGGAAGATTGATGTGAATGCATACTGCCCGTAAGTCATGGCAGTAATACTGACCGGGGGAAGTAACACAAAATATATGGTTCAGGGAAAACATACCGGCTGCAGGAACTTTTATACTGCCAGTCCATTATAATGTTATGACAGGGTCAATATTGAATATTATTGCAAACTTGTTTTTTGCAGATTTTTTAATGCCATGCTACTTCTTGCTTGCGTTTATGGCAACATGCATTTCTGTGAAAAGTTCGCTGTAACGGAGGGTTTCCGGGATGGTGGTTATCCCGCACCACAGGGAAAGTGGCAGTTTTTTTCCTTCAAATACTATCGGTTTGCCGTTGCTGCCAAGTACTTTATCTGCTATTTCCTTTGCCTTGTCCAAATCATACAAGCCTGTTACAAGGGCAAATTCATCTCCGCCGACCCGAAGCATTATCATTTCATCGGTTGCAACCTTATCAATTCTGGAGGCTGCTTCAAGTATTGCAATATCGCCTGCTTTTGTTGAGATATTGTTGAATGTGGTAAGATTCTGAATGTCAAAGCATAGAACATAGCTTCCCCTTGCTTCTTTCAAATAATCATAGGCTTCACTCATGTCAACCCTTTTACGTGCCATGTTGAAATCATCTCCTTTCCTGTATTCGTAGTTGATTTTTGGAAATATACCGGTAAAATTCCAGTTCTCCTTAAATTCGGAGGGCTTTACACCCCATACCCGTTTGAATGCCCTTGAAAAAACTTCAACAGAATTGTACTGATATTTAAGTGCAGCATCGGTAACACGCATGCCGTATTTGTAAATGTCTTTCGCGGCCTGCGTCATTCTTCGTCTTGTAATATAGTCTTTTATACTGAAATGCACTGCGTAGCGAAATAACTTTTCCAGGGAAGACAAGGACACATAGCAGTGTTTTGCAATATCTTGCCGGGCGATGGGCTCGCACAAGTTTTGTTCTATGAAATTTAACGCATCTGCAAGGATCATAAAGTTTTTCATGGCATACTCCTTTATTAAATCCTGATAACGTTATCATGATTTGATTATAACATTATATGGAAGCTTGTACTTGATGATTTGAGCATGATTAGGAATGAAGAAAAATGCCGGATGAAGAGACGGATAATTGTCATGAATTGTCTATGCGTCATTGAAAATATCTTGATAGGTTGAGGATATCTTCTACGGTTGTTTATTTTATTCGTCTTCGGGTAATTATATTATAATGTTATATGAGTAATTACAGATAAGGAGGAATGAAAATGGCAGGAGAATGGATTAAGAAAGTTGCAATCGTGGGTACCGGATTTGTAGGGTCAACGACCGCATACACATTAATGCTGAGCGGAATTGTTTCCGAGATGGTTCTGATAGATTTAAATGAAGAAAAGGCTGAAGGAGAAGTAATGGATCTAAACCATGGGATGTCCTTTGTAAGGCCTGTAAAAATTTACAGAGGAGATTACAAAGACTGTGCCGGTTCCGATATTGTGATTATTACCGCGGGAGCAAACCAAAAACCCGGGGAGACCAGAATAGATCTGGTGCATAAGAATACGGCGGTATTCAAGGATATTGTGAGCAAAATCATAAAATACAACACTGATTGCATCCTTCTTGTGGTAACAAATCCGGTTGATATTCTTACCTATGTGACGTATAAAATTTCAGGATTCCCGAAAGAAAAGGTAATTGGTTCAGGAACGGTTCTTGATACGGCAAGATTGAAATATCTTATCGGTGAGCATACAGGAATAGACGCCAGGAATGTGCATGGCTTTATCATAGGCGAGCATGGAGATACCGAAGTTGCGACCTGGAGCGTAACCAATGTCGCAGGCATCCCCATTGAAAAATTTTGTGAAGACTGCAAAGGCTGTGAAAAAGGCGAATGCCTCAATGAAATTTTTGGGAAAGTAAGAAATGCTGCATATGAAATAATTAAAAGAAAAGGTGCAACATACTATGCTGTTGCGGCAGCTGTGGGAAGGATAGTTGATGCAATACTCAGGAATGAAAATTCAATTTTGACGGTATCAAGTCTTCTGGAAGGCCAATATGGATTAAATGATGTTTGTTTAAGCCTGCCCACAGTTGTAAACAGAAAGGGGATTGAAAAGGTCCTCGATCTTCCGATTAACGAAACAGAAAGAGAACTTTTGATGAAGTCGGGAAATTCTCTGAAGGAAATAATTAAAACTTTAAACTTATAACACTTCCCTGGCTTGACCGTCTCACATCTTCATTTGTGTTTCGTCCGTGGACTTCACACTATGGGAGAACAGGTGAACCGTTCCCTGTGGACCGCTTATAGTCTGAAAATTTCATCAAAATGAAAAAATGGACTGTTCTCATAATGAAATATATGGTATACTAAATTAAATGTTTTTTAAATGCCTTTTTTTACTTTAAGGTATTTGCATTAAGTGGCAAAAAAAATATTTATAAGGAGGATTATTTATGAGAAACAAAAACATCTCAAGAGTGCTTTTGCTGTTATTGGCGTTAGTATTTGCTGTAACTGCAGCAAGCTGCGGCCAGGGCGGGAAACAGACTGATGG
>DUMO01000001.1 GCA_012839865.1 Clostridiaceae bacterium | reverse complement strand
TTATGGTGCAAACAGGCCGTCACAGTTGGACCTTGCAGGTAAAGGAAGGAACCACGGGGAAGTTTTTTGGTACAACCTCAGCCAGACAGCCCTGGATGACCTTAAATTCAACAGGGAGTGGTAGGGGAAACAACTGGTATGCCTGAATAGTCAAAAAGCATGTTTCCAATGAGCCGGGAACGGCTCTTTTTTATTGCATAGTTATACTGCAGACTGTATAATAGTTAAAAAGCTCTTTTTGTGTGTTAAGGGAAGCATACTCGGAAAAGTTATATAAGCTTCCCCGGTTTTTGCCGGTAAAGGTATCTGTGCTAATGGAAGTATCAAAAAAGTGCAGATGACTACTCTGGGGGACCTTGCTGGTATGAGAGTGTTAAGTGGATTGTACTTATAAGTGTTTTGAATTGGGGGACCTTTTAATTTTTTAAGCCTGTATATAGGTGTGTTTGGGAGGAATCATTGGTGAAATTTGCCTTTATTAAAAATTATTATCCATTTTTTCTTAATGGCGTAAAGAATACAATATTGCTTGCATTTTTTGCCGTATTGTTCGGTGTTTTCATAGGGCTTTTCTTTTCGTTGATGAAGCTGTCAAAATTCAAAGTTTTTAAGGTTATTTCATCAGCTTACATTGAATTTATTCGTGGTACGCCCTTAATGGTGCAAATATTCATTATATATTACGGTCTTGACAGGATTGGCATTAAGTTCCCGGATATACCGGCACTGGACCCTATACTGGGAGTGGACTTTGCAGATTTTATGGCAGGTATTATAACCCTGTCCATAAACAGTGGCGCATATGTTGCTGAGATTATAAGGGCCGGAATACAAGCTGTAGACACAGGCCAGATGGAAGCAGCAAGGTCTCTGGGGATGTCTTATTTTACCGCAATGGTTTATATTATAATACCTCAGGCTTTCAGAAACATTCTCCCTGCATTGGGAAATGAGTTTATTGTAGTAATAAAGGAATCTTCCATAGTGTCGGTTATTGGCATAGCGGATCTTATGTACAGCACCCAGATAATCAGGGGAATTACTTATATGCCTATGGAGCCTCTTTTAGTCGCTGCTGCCATTTATTTTATAATTACATTTTCATTATCGAAGCTGCTTGGAGTTTTTGAAAGGAGGTTGAGGGCAGGTGCTTGAAGTAATAAATTTGCATAAAAAATTTAGTAACCTCCATGTACTGAAGGGCATCAACACTGAAATTAAAAAAGGAGAAGTGGTAGTTGTAATAGGTCCCAGCGGCTCCGGGAAAAGCACCTTTTTAAGGTGTTTGAATTTGCTCGAGGTTCCGACCCAGGGAGAGATTATTTTTGAAGGTGTCAGCATAACCAGCAAAAAGAACAATATAAATCTCCAGAGACAAAAGATGGGTATGGTGTTTCAGCAGTTTAATCTTTTCCCTCACATGACTGTCTTGGAGAATATTACTCTTTCTCCTGTAAAAGTTAAGAAGATGGATGTTCAAAAAGCCCGGGAGATTGCTATTGCCCTCTTGAAGAGAATTGGCCTTGAAGACAAGGCAAAGGCATATCCAAAACAGCTGTCGGGAGGCCAGCAGCAGAGAATAGCCATAGTGCGCGCTCTTGCCATGTCCCCGGATGTAATGTTGTTTGATGAACCCACATCCGCCCTGGATCCTGAAATGGTTGGAGAGGTGCTGGATGTTATGAAGAACCTTGCAAAGGAAGGTATGACAATGGTGGTGGTAACCCATGAAATGGGCTTTGCAAGAGAGGTGGGGGACAGGGTATTGTTCATGGATGAAGGTGTTATAGCAGAGGAAGGAAATCCCGAGGAAATTTTCAGCAGTCCAAAAAATGAAAGAACAAAAGCATTTTTGGGCAAGGTTCTGTAGTAACGCATATTTATTCTAAAATTACGAAATATTTGACAATAAGCAGGTGATGGTAAATGGATATCATAAAGGCTGCGGAAAATGCAAGAAAGGCTTCCATAATAATGGGTGGGGCTGATGCCGGGCTGAAAAACCATGCCCTTGAGAAAATCGCAAATGCACTTTTGGAGAATGAGTTTAAAATAATTGAGGCCAATACAGCAGATTTGGAAAGAAGCAAACAGGAAAACCTGGCATCGCCGCTTTTAAAGAGGCTTAAGTTTGACCATGACAAAATCACGGATGTCTGCGCCGGAATTAAAAGCCTGATAAATCTTGAAGACCCTGTTGGGAGGATTCTGGCGGAAACCGAGCTTGATGACGGACTTCTACTCAAAAAGGTAAGCTGTCCAATAGGCGTAATAGGAGTTATATTTGAATCAAGACCTGATGCCCTGGTGCAGATTTCAACCCTGTGCCTGAAAAGCGGAAATTCTCTTCTTCTCAAAGGTGGAAGGGAAGCCAGAGAGACAAACCGGGCATTGGCTGAGATAATCAATGAAGCTTCAATAAAGGCCGGTATGCCGAAAGGGTGGATTCACTTATGTGAAACCAGGGAGGATGTCAATGCAATGCTCAAGCTGGATGAGTATATTGACCTGATTATTCCCAGGGGTTCCAATGAATTTGTACGTTATATCATGGACAATTCCAGGATACCTGTGCTTGGGCACGCTGACGGAATCTGCCACCTTTATATAGACAAGGATGCGGACATTGGGATGGGCATTGAAATTGCCGTAGATTCAAAGACACAGTATGTAGCGGTTTGCAATGCTCTTGAAACACTTCTTGTGCACAGGGACATTGCGAAAGAATATCTGCCCCTGTTGAAAAAAGAAATGGAGAAGAAAAATGTGGTGCTTGTCGGCTGCAGCGAGACCAGGAAAGTTATTGATGCTGCTCCTGCAGACGAAATGGATTGGAAGACCGAATACCTTGACTATAAACTGTCTGTAAAAATAGTTGATGATATCAGGTCGGCAATTGACCATATTAATACTTACGGTTCGGGACATACTGATTCTATTGTCACCGGGAACAGGGAAAATGCCGAACTGTTTATGAGCCTGGTGGATTCGGGAAATGTCTTCTGGAATTGTTCTACCCGGTTCAGTGACGGTTTTCGATATGGTTTTGGTGCGGAAGTTGGAATAGGCACCGGCAAAATTCATGCAAGGGGGCCTGTCGGCCTGGAAGGTCTGGTAATTTACAAGTACAAACTTTATGGCCAGGGGCATATTGTTGCAGACTATTCAGAAAAGAAAAAAACATTCAAACATAGAAGAATACAGTAAACCCGCAACCTTCAGCAGGTGTTTGCGAATTCCTAAAGGGCGGCAAAAAAGGTGAAAAATTGCCTGCACTTGCCTGCAACGGGTTGCGGATTGTTTGGCCTTACGAAAGGCAGCATGGCAGATGAAAAACTGCTTGTTTCCACTTATTGCAGTTTATCGGATTGCACAGGCTTCTGAAAGGCAACATCCGGCAAATTTATAAAGCAATTAAATTTTCTATTGATTTTTTATATTGCATATGTTAGAATTGCTTAACGGACGGACAAATGTCCACGGTGGATGAACATATATTCTCAAAGAGTACAAACAATAATTTATGATTTTCTGCATAATAATGTTTATTGAGCATCCATTGCAGAGGACATATTCTTATGGAGGGATAAATAAATGGACAACAAATTGAAAGTAGGTATAATAGGCGCAACCGGAATGGTAGGACAGCGGTTTGTGTCATTGCTTGGAAACCATCCCTGGTTTGAAGTTACCTGTGTTGCTGCAAGTGAAAGGTCAGCCGGGAAAAAATATTCTGAAGCGGTGAAAGGCCGCTGGTTTCTAAGTACACCCATTCCTTCGAAAATAGGGGAACTTACAGTGGAGAATGCAGCCGAAGTTGAGAAAGTAAGCAATCAGGTTGACTTCGTTTTCTGTGCGGTGGACATGGATAAAGAGCAGGTAAAAAAACTGGAGGAAGCATATGCAAAAACCGAAACACCGGTAGTGTCCAATAATTCTGCCCATCGCTGGACGATGGACGTACCGATGCTTATACCGGAAGTAAACTATAATCACTTGAAAGTGATTGAAATACAGAAAAAGCGTTTGGGAACAAAAAAAGGATTTATTGCTGTAAAACCTAATTGCTCAATACAAAGCTATGTTCCTGCAATACATCCTTTGTTTGAATACAATCCCATTAAAATCATGGCTTGCACATATCAGGCTATTTCAGGTGCAGGCAAGACCTTTGAAACATGGCCTGAGATTATAGACAACGTAATCCCGTTCATAAAGGGTGAAGAGGAAAAAAGCGAAAAAGAACCTCTGAAAATTTGGGGTAGCGTAGCAGAAAACGGTATTACAACTGCAGAAAAACCGGTTATTTCAGCCCAATGCATCAGAGTACCCGTATCAGACGGACACCTGGCTGCAGTCTCAGTAATATTTGAAACAAAACCCTCAAAAAGTGATATTTTAAGGGCATGGGAGGAATTTGAAGGCAAACCTCAGAAGTTGGGTCTTCCTAATGCTCCAAAGAAGTTTATCAAGTACCTTGAAGATGAAAGCAGACCTCAAACTCACCTTGACAGGGATTTTGAAAGGGGTATGGGGATTACTGTGGGACGCCTGAGAGAGGATCCCATATTTGACTACAAGTTTGTGTGCCTGTCCCATAACACCCTTCGCGGAGCAGCCGGAGGAGCAGTGCTTATAGCAGAACTTTTAAAGGCGGAAGGATATTTGGAGAGAAAGTAAGGCTCACCGTTATATTCGGGATGCAGTTAATAAATTACCATAATGTTGACGATACAGTTCGAAAAAATGATATTCTGAAAAATAAAAAAAGCGGGGTAATGTGCCCCGCTTTTTATGCTGGAAAGTTTATTTAGCTTGATTCTGCTGAACGAATCAACGAAACCTGTTTTATTTTTTCATACAGTTGGATACTGCTGAATAAATTGCCAAGCCCCGTTTTTATTTCCTGACAATGCCTAAAAGTGTGTTTCTGTAACGAATGCAGTTTTCTCCGATATCGTTTTGATATAGATCCCTTCCGGCCTGCAAAATTACATCGTTTCCATAGAAATTTACATTTTCATGGAGGCTCTCAAGACCTGCTGAACCAATTGGGTTTGGCATCATGTTCTTTATATGCCCCAATGGGTCTTTGGCACTTGAAACAATCTCCCTGCAGTCTTTCTCGTTAATTGAGAAACTGTAATCGTAATTAGGAAAAATTGTCACGTCAGCTCCTGCAAGACGCACGATTTGTCCATAAATGACACTATGGGAGATGCCGTCGGGACCTACGGTGAAGCTTCCCAAAAATGCCGGATGACTGAATATCGGAAGGGCTATGTTTATATCGTCTGTGACACACCTCATTGCGTCAAATCCGGTAAGACCGGGACAGATTAATAATCCTCCCGCACCTTCTTTCTTTGCTGTTTCCGCTCTTAGGAAGATTTCATCGTATGGTGCTGTAATATTAGGTACATATATGCTTTTAAACCCTGTTATTGAGTTTGCTTTTCGAACTGCTTCACAGCACATGGACACCCTTTCATCAAAGGGGGCAAAAGTCTGGTCTGTTAAAGCATGGTCATCCCTGATTATATCTATTCCATTGAGTGCCAGCTCATAAGCCAGTTTGGAGAGTTCTTCGGATGTCAAGCCAATGGGTTTCAAATCAGCGGAAAGAAGTGGACGCTTTTGTATTCCAAGAAGCTTTCGAAGACCGGAAATTCCGTACCTGGGTCCGTTATAAAGACTCAGCAGTGATTCAGGCAATTCAATTTTCACTACCTGTACACCAGGTTTTATACTTAAGTTGCCAAATACTACATTGAGCAACTGGGTCAGTTCCCCTTCCGCAGCTTCAACAGCGAAACTCACAACTGCATAATACACTTCGCTTTCGGGGGATTCGAGGGAATCAACGGTACCTTTGATTTGTGAACTTATTCTGTTGCCTGGGATTAGATTTTCAGGAAGGCCTATGGTGTCCTCAAGGCAAATATCCTTTGCCATTTTTAAGGCTTCTTCTTCTTCACCGAATATTTTATAGGTTACTTTAATTCGCTCTCCTGATAATTGCATATCTGTCCCCTTAAAATTGCTTATATTCATTAATTAACTCTCCTTTAACAAGTAACCGGAATATTTTATATATTAAATTTTTCCAGAATGATTTAACCTGAAATATTGAAAGACCAGCCCTTCATTTTGATCTAAAACCTTATATATCATGATTTATAGCAAAAAATAAACAGACTGAGTCTGCCATACAATATATTCTGTCAGTATTAAATGAAAGTGACTTTTCAATTTAAAATCCCGCCATGCCGAGCCTACCCGGAGGGCGGGTTCATTTGCGGTGCTATTGTATGCTAAATCAGTTCAGCAATATTTTTTGTTATAATCATGCTTTTTTTCATTGCCTTGTGCGGTGAAAACATCCGGACAAAGCAAGTTGCGTTATTTCATTACTAATTATAAAGTCATTTATTTTCGATGTAAAGTTTTTTTTACTGGTAAAATCATTAAACAGCATATAAAGGTTTAGCCGAAAGCCCATGCTAAAATTCACCGGGATAAAGGCTCAACTAAAGCAGACCTTCCAGGTTGAGCATATCAAGCGTTACAGGGGGATTTCCCAGTTTCCTTGAAGAGACAAAACCTCCATGACAATCGGAACCTGTTGTTATCAACAGACCTTTCTTTTTACATATTTTAAGACTGTATTCTGTTACTTCACGGCTATTGTCAGGATGATAGCATTCAAGCCCCATAATTCCATTATCAATCATATCGTGAATAACCTTTTGGTAGTCTTCTCCGTAAAAGTCTGCACCCGGATGGGCCAGGACAGGTATGCCGCCGGCATCCTTTATTGCCTTTATTGCCTCCTCCGCCGGACAATAATTTATTTTTTTAAAAAAGCCTTCATATCCTTCAAAGAGTTTGAAAAATTCCAGATGATTTGAGCACAGTTTTTTATACTTTGCATAATTGACCGCCTTCCATCCGCCAAGGGCAGGATTGTCCACAAACTTTTCATATTCTTCCATGGATACATCATATCCCCGACTTTCCAGATACTTAATGCTGTCCGTATCCTTTTTTTCCAGGAGGCACCTGTTGTTTTCAAGCAATGAAGATAAATGCGGGTTTTCTGCATCGATCCCATATCCCAGTATGTGGGGGGTAATTTCGCCCCATGAAGTTGTAATTTCCACTCCCGGTATAAATTTAAGATTATGTTCCAGTGCTAATATACCGGTCCTGGTTACACTGTCAGTAGAGTCGTGGTCTGTAACTGAAAAGATTTTTATATCACTTTTAATCAACTCTTCTATCAGTTCCTCTGGCTGCCATGTTCCATCTGAAGCTGTGGTGTGCAAGTGCAAATCAACCTTTGTGTTCCTGTCAAACTGCATTTTTATCTCCTTTGGACAGATTTATATTATTAGTGTAACCATAAAGAATTATTATCTTGATGCAAAGTGAAATGCATTAATCATTATATTTTAAATTAGCAAATTATTCAATTGCAAAATGCATATCAATGCATAAGGCACAGGACATAATCCAAAAAGCCTCTGGCCGCTGCGCATGGCAATGTCCTTTTTGCTTCTTTTGCCCGGAGAACAGAATACCATACTGAATATCAGGCAAGATTTAGCAACTGTTCAGACATCAGGGTATAAAAATATAATTTGCAAAACATGTTTCAATTTGATATAATTTTTTTGGTGTCGGTGTTTAGGTGAAAAATCAATTTTATCTTAATAAGATATTAATGCAATACATGAAAATGTGTGTATTAGTGCATTATGGTGCAGGTGTAATTCAAGTCGGTTAGGGTGCCAAAAACATATCTTGTAAAATACTGCTAATTAGTGGTAGTATGTTTACTGTCGGAGTTTTCTGAATCAATTACATATTATTATTATTGTTTTGCCTTGGTAAAAACAATTCTGGGGGAAGATGTAATGTTGGCTGAGGTAAGGGACAAACTTGCAAAAATACCGTTTTTGAATGAATTCCTGAATGAAAGGACTTTCGAGCAGTTTAAAAAGTATTTTATTACAGGCTGCTTATCCTTTGCCCTTGAGTATTCCATTTTTACACTGCTTTTTCAGGTAATCAGGCTGTGGTATATTACAGCCAACACAATTGCCTATATTATTATATTCTGGTTCAATTTTCTGCTGAACAGATACTGGTCCTTCAAGTCCAGGGAAAATATAAAGAAGCAGCTTGTTCTTTATGGTTGCTTGTTTTTTATCAATATATTCGCTACAAACGGGCTGATGTATTTATTATCAGATATGGCGGGGATTCCGCCCCAGATTTCAAAGGTGCTTATTATGGGAGCTGTTGTATCCTGGAATTTTGTAATATATAAGAAGATTATTTATCGTTAGGGACTTATCCGGGTTGACGGTGAAGGGTCCGAGTTTTCATCAGGGAGTTCATACATCGCAAAAAAACAGGGGGTTAATATGGAGAAAAAGTTGGTATCGGTGATTATTCCCGTATATAACGAAGGCGAAAAGATTTTTGACAATGTTTCTGAAATAAATCAATATCTGGACACAAAGCTGTATGATTTTGAAATTGTACTTGTTGATGATGGTTCTAAGGATAACACCTGGGGGGAAATAACCCGCCTTTCAGATAACTTTGACAATGTCCGGGGTCTTCGCTTAAGCAGGAATTTTGGGAAAGAAGCGGCATTGTGTGCAGGAATTGAAAATGTCAACCCCGATGCATGCATAATAATGGACTCCGATCTTCAGCATCCTCCTGAAATAATACCTGAAATGCTCAAGCTTTGGGCAGTTGACGGATTTGATGTGGTGGAGGGGGTAAAGATTGCCCGGGGCCGGGAAAGGTTTATAAACAAGATATGTGCCTTGTCCTTTTATAAAGTTCTGCATATGATGTCAGGCATTGACCTTGACAGAGCCTCTGATTTTAAACTGCTGGATGCGAAAGTTATAGAAGCATTGAAAACCATGGGAGAGAGGAATACTTTCTTCAGGGGCATGTCAGCATGGACAGGGTTCAACCGGGCCAGCATACCCTTTGAAGTCAAGGAACGAAATAGCGGAAGAAGCAAATGGTCTGCCTTTAAATTGATGAAGCTTGCAATAAACGCCATTACTTCTTTTTCCTCAATGCCCCTTTATATAGTTACATTTCTGGGAGCTTTGTTCCTGGCAGGTTCATTCATACTTGGATTGCAGACCTTGTACATGAAATTTCGCAATATTGCAGTAAGCGGTTTTACCACGGTAATATTGCTGCTTTTGATTATCGGAAGCACCCTTATGATAAGCCTGGGAATTATCGGCACATATATTGCTAAAATATACGAAGAGGTCAAAGGAAGACCCAGGTACCTTGTATCGGAAAAAACAGACAAATTCCAGGCTCTTGATGCTGGAAATTATGCCAGGGAGGAGAACCTGTTAAAATAGAAAACTAAGAATTGGCAGGGGGATATGATGCCGGCGATTCTGTATATTTTTTTAGCCTGTTGTACAGGATTGTACATAACAAGAAAGATTGTTCCATACCTTGAAAGGTTGGACAAGACCCGGTGCCTTACCGGAGAAAAGGTCAATCTCGGGTCATGGATGATACTTCTTCCCGGGGCGTTCCTTACAGGCACTCTTGTAATGGTTTGGATTACATATCTTGCCGCTTATATGTTCAGAAACACCAAAGATCCCATGCTTTACGGAAATTTGGTTGCAATTTGGGCATCTGCGGCATTTGTTTTATTATCTGCGGTCCGGAAAACTGAACGGTACAAAAAACTTATAGACAGAGTCAGGACTCCCGGATTTGTCACTGGCTTTGTCAGGGCAAACTTTGTTGAAATTATACTTATTATTGTCTCCCTGGTTGTCTGGTCGTTTTTCATGGTCAGGTCATTAAGTGTTTCCGGAAATACATTAAGAATCGGTTTCTCGGTGTATAGTGATTTTGGCCCTCATCTTTCGGTTATACGCTCCTTTTCCATGGGCAAAAATTTTCCGACAGAATATCCGCATTTTGCGGGCGATGGCATAAGATATCATTTCATGTTCCAGTTCCTGGCAGGAAACCTTGAATACCTGGGACTGCCCATCGACTGGGCTTTCAACCTGCCAAGCGTATTGTCGATAGTATCCTTCCACATGCTTTTATATTCTCTTGCAGTCCTTATTTTCAACAGCAGGCTTACGGGGATTCTTGCTTCGGTATTTTTCTTTTTCAGAAGTTCCTTTGCATTTTTTACTTTTATCAGCTGTTTTGATTCACTTGCCACCGGGTTGAAGAGGATTTTGGCAAACAGTGAAAGCCACATAGGGAGGACAACCCATGAAGACTGGGGCTTATGGGCGCAAAAAGTTTATGTAAACCAGCGGCATTTTCCTTTTGCTTTGGGAATACTGATTCTTATTATAATAGCCATTCTTCCTCTTTTAAGGAAGATGATATGGAAAATTCATGAATTGACGGCGACAGCGACCTGTGGAGATTCTGATGACGAAGCATTAGCTATATGTGAAGCAAACTCCTTTATGGATAGAATGAAGTATGGGGTGCATAATCCGGTATGTACAATAAAAAGCCTGGCTAAACGATTCTTATTCCGGATTGGAGGCTGGGCGGAGGAGTTTGTTCTAAGGCGTGATGCATGGCTGCCTCAGAACTTGGAAAGAGCTGTTTTTGCCGGAGTTGTTTTCGGACTTTTGAGTTTTTGGAACGGCGCAGTGGTAATTGCGGGGATTTCTGTTTTATTTGTGCTGGCGGTCTTCTCCAAGCACAGGCTTGAATTTCTGATAATTGCGGTCATCACCACGGTTTTGGCATTTCTTGAATCGGAATTTTTTATTGGCAGGGGAGTATCTGCTGTAAGCCCCGGGCTTTTTATCGGTTTTCTGTCAGGAACCAAAGAGTTTACCGGAATCATAAAATATTATGTTGAATTGCTGGGGGTTTTACCTTTTGTGATTATTTCCGCCCTTTTTATTCTTCCAAAGGGAGGACGCATTCTCACCCTTGCCTTCATTGCCCCGATAGTGCTTGCCACGACCCTCAAGCTTACCCCTGACATAACGGTTAATCATAAATATGTAATAATGGGAGTAATCTTTTTGGGAATTATATCAGCGAATTTTGTAAGCTGCCTTGTCAGAAGCCGAAAGGTGTGGACGATACCGGTGGCTGTTATTTTAATATTTCTGCTAACGGTAACAGGCTTTGCGGATATAATAACCCTTTACAACATGGATAAAAGGAGAGTAGAGCTTAAACTAGACGATCCTGTGCTGGAATGGGTCGCAAACAATACAGCCCCGGATGAGATATTTCTCACAGATGCTTATTGTATTGATCCTGTCTTGCTTGCCGGGCGCAGGTTGTTCTATGGCTGGCCTTACTATGCCTGGTCTGCCGGGTATAATACATATGAAAGAGCTGATGTGGTACGTAAAATATATGGGGGAAGTAATATAGGGGAAATAAGGAAGTTAATCGAAAAGTATGGAATAAGTTATATAGTTGTGGAAGACGGCAATAGAAACAGTACCGAATACAGTTTGAATGAGAAATTGATTAAAGAAAACTTCAAACCGGTTTACATAAATCAAAATTATACAATATACCGGACGTACTAACTTTTCCACTGCAGGCTGGACAGATAAATGGCACACCTATAATTAATGTTTTGGGGGTTTTCATGAAAAATCAAACAGGACGTATTGATTTAAAATCATTTTTACCCGCAATACCAGGGGTGGTGGTTTGTGCTATCTTTGCAAGATTGCTTCTCACCCTGTTGCCAAGTTATGAAATAGATATGCGGGGATATCAGGCATGGAGCGCTTATATGGCAGAGTACGGTTTTTCCCGTGTGTATGACACATTTCACATTGTGTATGCTCCGGCATATATGTATCTTTTATGGTTTACGGGAAAAATCGCAAAGATATTCTCCCTGGGTTACGGAACCCATGTGTTTCTTATTAAATTCTGGTCGGTAGCTTCTGACATTATTGGAGGGCTGCTCATATTCCTTATCGGGAAAAAATACGGAAAGGAACGGCTGGGTCTGGTGCTTGGAATATTATATTCCCTGAACCCGGCTGTTTTTTTCAACTCATCCATCTGGGGACAGTTTGATTCAATTCCGGCTACCATGCTGCTTGGGGTGATATATTGCTTCAACACAAAAAGGAGTATTACGGCTGCCATTCTGTTTGGAGCCGCCGTGCTGACAAAACCCCAAAGCGCAGTTTTGGCGCCGATAGTCCTTATACTGTACTTTCGGAAGGTGTCGGCAAGAAAAATCATATTGACCATCCTTGGGGGTTTAAGTGCTTATATTTTTATTACCTTGCCTTTTGCTGCCAACCGCCCGATTTTATGGATAATTGACCTTTATCTTAAAAGCGGAGGGGATTATCCTTACGCCACTGCAAACGGTTTCAACTTCTGGACATTGGCGAAAGGACAGATTGTTCCTGACAACCAGCCATTTTTAGGTTGGACTTATGCAGCCTGGAGCCTGATAATCCTGACACTGGTTGTCATTGTATCTTTTATTGCAATACTGCGCAACATCAAGAGCGCTTATGCCATTTATTATACAGGCTATTTCATATGTTTTGCAGTATTCATGTTTGGAACCAGGATGCATGAGAGGTACCTTTTCCCGGCATTGATTTTTCTTGCGGTATGCATTTTATGGAACCCCAGGCTCTGGTATTCCTTTGTTGTCTTAAGTTTATGCCATCTGGCAAATCAATGGTATATATATTACCTGTCCTTCAGGAAGGTATACTGGGTTTCAGCCAATGACCCGATTGCATATGCAATAGCGGTTGTGACAATGCTGGCAATGCTTTATGCAGTTTATGAAATGGTTTTGATAATAAAAAAGAAAACCTGCTTAAGCTGAAAAAGGGGTGATAAGTTTGAATATATGTATTGTAGGTGGAGGAATCGGAGGGCTTACTGCTGCATATGAGCTTTCAAAGGCGGGACACAGGGTGTTTGTTTATGAAAAGGAGCAAAGCATCGGAGGCCTTGTTGATACCGTAGCTGTAAACAGGGAGACTGTTGAGAAATTTTATCACCATATATTTACCACCGATTCAGAGATAATTGCCCTGGTGGAGGAACTGGGACTAAAGGATGTTCTTCGCTGGTATTTGCCCAGGAATGCAATATTTATAAATAACAAACTTTATCCCTTTACATCACCTGTTGACCTTTTAATGTTCAGAGAACTGGCTGTACCGGAAAGAATAAAAATGGGATTGACTGTCCTGAAGGCTGCCCGGTTGCGGGACTGGAAAGCGTTGGAGGAAATCAGTGCAAAGGAATGGATTGTCAATAATGCAGGAAAGAATGTATATGAGAAGGTGTTCAAACCTCTTTTGTATTCGAAATTTGGCGCGGACGCTGAAAATATTTCAGCTGTTTGGATATGGAACAAGTTTAAGCTGAGGGGGACTACAAGGGGTAAGAATTTAAACCGGGAGATGCTGGGGTATATGGACGGGAGTTTTAAAAGGATTCTTGATACCCTTGTTGAAAGGATAACGCAAAATGGCGGACAGGTTTTTACAGATACATGTGTTACGGAAATTGTCTCCACACCTGACAACAGGCTGTGTATTACCGCAGGGGGTGAAAAGTGCGTATTTGACAGGGTTGTTGTTACGGCAGCACCTGCGGTGCTTGGGGATATTGCACCGGAGCTTCCGGAAAGTTACGTCAAGAGACTTTCCGGCATCAAGTATAAAGCCAACATTTGCGTGATGCTGGAAATGTCTGATAGACTATCACCCTGGTACTGGATTACCGTTGCCGGGGAAGATTTTCCTTTCGTGCTGGCAATAGAACATACAAACCTTGTTCAGGATGGAAGGTACAATGGCAGCATTTTATATCTTTCAAGGTATCTTGATCCGGAGGATGAAATGTACAGGCTTTTGGATGATTCTGTTACAAAAATATTCGTCAAAGGACTTAAAAGGATTTTTCCTGATATGGACGAATCTATAATAAAAAATATACATGTAAACAGAGCACTTTATGCCCAGCCTGTAGTTACAGGGAATTACCCGGCTGTGCTGCCTGATTTCTGCACACCGGTTAAAAATTTATACATTGCAAGCATGGCTCAGATTTACCCTGAGGACAGGGGACAGAATTATGCCGTGCTGATTGGGAAAAAGGTTGCAAAAGCCATAGAACCGGGAGGGATCGGATCATGAAAAAAACATCCTTCAAAATGAAAAAGTTTCTGATATTATTCTTTGCCTTTATTGTGCTTTTTGCAGGATTGGCTCCTGCTTTGGCGGAAAAGGAGAATCTGGCACTAAACCCGTCTTTTGAAGAAGACGACAACGGAAGGCCCATGTTCTGGAATACCTGGGACTGGAAGAACGACAGAAGCGTGACATCCTATCACATTGAAACAGGTGAAGCCCATTCCGGTGAAAAATTTGCAACAATAGTCAACGATAAGGAAAATGACGCCCGGTTCAGGCAATTGATAAATGTAAAGGAAAACTCCATGTATAGAATTTCCTGCTGGGTAAAAACAGAAAATGTGGGATTTACGGGGCTTGGAGCAAACATATCAATTACCGGCAGACTTGAAACTTCCCGGGATGTAAAAGGCACCACCGATGGTTGGGAGAGCATAGAACTATATGTCAAAACAGGCAGGGGAATTAATACCCTGGACATAACATTAGGACTGGGGGGCTATGGTTACGTAAATACAGGAAAGGCTTCCTTTGACGATGTGTTGGTGGAGGAAGTCAATGCAATTCCGGCAGGTGTGCCTATGGCGGTAATTGAGGGAACCGGCGGGGAAAAGGAGAAAGACGGTGGAGAATCAGTCACCGGAGAAAAAGACGGCACACGTTCGTTCAGAAGTGACTGGATGATTTACCTGGGTGCGTTTTTTGCCGCCCTGGCAGGTGCAGGGTACGCTTTTTGCACGAGAAAGGACAGGCAATACAACCCTGAGAAAGTATATGAAGGAGATTATTTCCCTGATGAAGAGGATGATTCTGAAACTAACGGAAAACACGAAAAAGGTGATAAGTTAAAGTCTTTAAAAGAAGACTCAGGTTCCGGGACAGTTTATAAGTCAACCCTGCAAGGTAAAGTGAGTTTACAGGACGCCAGGGCGGCACAAGGCTTAGAAAGCGCGAAAGGTGCAGAAAAGACGAAAGACAAAGGAGCCCTGAAGAGTGCCGTGGTCCAACAGGATGAAAAAGCTCCGGAAAATGAAGCCGCCCCACTTGAGGCAGCAGCCCTGCAGGATGCAGGGAAAGTGCAGGAATTAGAAAAAGCAAACCTTTTTCAAAAAGTTCTCTTAACATTTAAAAGCAGCAGATTCGGGCATTTTGTATCACGCAAGGCAGATATTGCCATAATGGCAGCCATGACGATAATTTACCTATTCCCGGCCCTTATAAATCTTGGAAGTACAAATGTTCCCAAAACCGGCTGGATGCCGGTAAGGACAGGGGAGAACTTTACAGTTGATTTTGGAAGACAGGTGAACCTTTCAAGAATATATTACTATCAGGGACATGGTGAAGGCTGGTACATAGATGGCACCTACAGGATTGAATATCTGGATGAATCAGGGGAATTCAAACCCCTTGGCACCTTTAAGAAAAATGATTTTTACAAATGGAGTTACACGAGAATAAATGCAAAAACCCAAAAAATCAGAATAGTAACCGAAGAGCCCGGGGGAACACTGCTTGAGCTGGGCTTTTTTGAAGAGGCAAGCAGCAAACCTGTTACAGGTTTTTTAATCTCTGATAAGGCTGTGGATATGTATGATGAAGGCACTGTTGAAAATCTTTTCGATGAGCCTGAAAAAATAGCATACCGGCCTTCCTTTTTAACAAACACTTATTTTGACGAAATATACCATGCCAGGACTGCATATGAGCACTTGAACCTGCTGGAACCTTATGAAAATACCCACCCGCCCCTTGGAAAACTGTTTATTGCCATAGGCATTGCAATATTTGGCATGAATCCTTTCGGGTGGAGAATTATTGGCACATTATTCGGAGCAGCTATGATTCCTCTCATGTACTTGTTCGGAAAAAAGATGTTCAAAAAGCGTTTCTATGGTTTTTGCAGCGCATTTTTAATAATGTTTGACTTCATGCACTTTTCCCAGACAAGGATTGCAACAATTGACGTGTATGCAACATTTTTCATAATTTTGATGTATTACTTCATGTATGATTATTTCATGAACAAGTCCTATGAACTGGAATTTAAGAAGTCCCTCATGCCTTTATTATATTGCGGTTTGACCTTTGGCATCGGTGTTGCAACAAAATGGATAAGCATATATGCAGGAGCAGGTCTTGCCCTGCTGTTTTTCTCTGCTAAAATTATTGAGTATCTGGACTATAAAAAATATATCAACATGGCGCAAAATAAGAGCAGGAAAACCAATAAAACAGCAAACCGTAAAAAGCAACCAGCTGCTGGTGGCAAAAAGTACACCGACAAACCGGTACCGGCTGACTTGCGATGGACGGATGATTTTATTCCTTTAAATTTAATTGGTACTGCTGCATACTGCATTGTATTCTTTATTTTGATCCCGATAATTATATATATAGCGTCCTATATCCCATACATGCTGTCAGGACAGGGGCACGGCCTAGGGGAGGTCTGGTCCCTCCAGTTGCATGCATACAGATACCACAGCCAGCTTGAGGCAACTCACACCTTTTCTTCTCCATGGTACCAGTGGCCGATTATATACAGACCCACATGGTTTTATTCCGGTATGGATATGCCGGCAGGAGAAGCTTCAACCATCGTTTCCATGGGGAACCCGGCAATCTGGTGGGTGGGAATAATAGCCTTTTTCGTATCTGTTTATCTTTCCATAAAGAAAAAGGACAAGAGAATGGTTGTTGTTTTTACAGCCCTTTTATTTCAATATGCTCCATGGATCCTTGTGACCAGAATCACATGGATATACCACTTTTTCTCCTCCGTTCCGTTTCTCATATTGTCCATAGTATATGTAATCAAGTATATAATGGAGGAGTATAAGGCAAAATATGGAATATATGTTTATCTTGGTGTGGTCTTGCTATTGTTTGTTATATTCTTCCCTGCCCTTTCCGGAATGACGGTTTCCACAGACTATATTAAAGGGCTTAGATGGTTTAAATCATGGACATTCTAGGATTTTACAGGTTTTATTAATAACAGATGAACGGGAAAAATAAAAACAAGGGGAGTTGGTTATGAATCAAAAATGTGTTTATTCCATTGTTGTTCCGGTATACAACGAAGAAGAGGTGGTTTTGGAAACATATAAAAGGCTGACCGAAGTAATGGAGAAGCTTAATGAAAGTTATGAGATTATTTTTGTCAATGACGGAAGCCGGGACAAAACAGTACCTATTATCAGTGAAATATGCAAGAGTGACAAGCGAATAAAGCTTCTGGACTTTTCAAGGAACTTCGGACATCAGATTGCTATCACCGCCGGTATGGATTTTACCCAGGGTGATGCAATTGTAATAATTGACGCGGACCTGCAGGACCCTCCGGAGGTTATACCTGCCATGATAGAAGAATGGAAAAAAGGCTATGATGTTGTGTATGGCAAAAGAATAGAGCGGGAGGGCGAGACTCTGTTCAAAAAAGCAACAGCATCGATGTTTTACAGGCTTCTAAAATCAATGACCGATTTCGACATCCCTGTTGATGCCGGAGATTTTCGCCTGATTGACAGAAAGGTTTGTGATGCGTTAAAAAGAGTCAATGAAAGGAACAGGTATGTTAGGGGTCTGATATCCTGGCTTGGATTTAAGCAGACCAGTGTTGAATTCAAAAGAAACAAACGCTTTGCAGGTGTTACAAAGTACCCTCTTAAAAAGATGTTGAGATTTGCCTTTGATGCTATCACATCCTTCTCCCACAAACCGTTGAAGCTTGCATCATATACAGGTATGGCGGTTTCTCTTTGCAGTTTTGTTTATCTTCTGATAGTGCTTTATCAAAAATTGTTTACCAGCAAGACTGTTCAGGGTTGGGCATCCACCCTTGGATTCAGCCTTTTATTAAATGGTATGGTGCTTATGATGCTGGGGATTATCGGAGAATACATCGGAAGAATATATGACGAGGCAAAAGGGCGCCCCCTGTATATAATTAACGATATGATAAATTTTACAGGTGTTACAGAGGACGGGACAAAAGCCATAACCCGGGATGATGCGGTAAAGAACATAACCCGGGGAGCTGCGGCAAAAACCGTGATTCAGGAAGATAAGGCTGAAACCATAACCGGTGAAAATTCGGCAAAACCTCAAACCGGAAGGTGAAATGCAACACAAAAAATTCTCTTGATTAGAAATATAATGAAGGAATATTGCATTTAATGTCGAATTTTATAAAAAATATGGTAATGCCAAATTCATCAAACACCTTACCGGACTTGTGCATAACCGGTGGTTGAATGACTCAGCGGTGGTTTCTGTAAATCTGCAGTCAATCCAAATTGGAGCGAGGATGATTGCAAGCCTTTGCATCCGGATGATGGGCCTGATGCCCGTTTGTGTGTTTGATAACTTGTTTGATGCGTGATGCAAGTTAAAATGGACAAGGAAAACACTGATATTATTTTATATAATTCACGCAGGCACTCAATAAATAACATAAGATTTAGGGGGGCTGACAGATTGTTTACTAAAATAGCAAACATGTTTTCAGGCATTTTTAAAAAAATCGGAAATACAAATTTCTTAAAACCGGTTGCAAGTTTTTTTGTCAACATTTTTACTTTTCCTGCAAAGCTTCTGCGGTACACCAAAATTGCCACACGGCTGTTGACGGCATTTTTATCACTTTCCCTTGTGCCGCTGATAATCACAAGCATATTGGTATATAACAAATCCAATGAATTGGTAACAAACAGAATCAAGAACTATACGAGTATGGTTATGGTGCAAATGAACCAAAACCTGAATTCAGCAATTGAAAGGGCTGAAAATGACAGCATGGAGTTGGCGGTAAGTCCGTTTATACAGGATAATTTGCCGAGAATTAATGAAATGACTGCATACGAAAAGAAGACTTTCTATGATGACTTTAGCAGTACAGTATCAAGTAAAGGATCCACAAATAAAGCATTGAGATCGGCGGTGATAATATTAGATCCTCATACAACATTTGAGTATGGGATGAATGTAAAAGACACTGTACAGTATTATGAATATATTCAAAATAAAGTGCAAGAATCCGAACGCGGTTATTTTTGGGAGCTTGACACATCAACAAATCAAAACAATGTCCAAAACACCAATATAATATTTGCAAGAAAAATTCCACAAATTACATTTACTTCGAGAACCCTTGGCATATTATGTCTGACATACTCGCAAAATCTTTTTACTGATATTTTTGCCGGTGTCAATATGGGAGAGGGATCGGAGATTTGCATTGTTGATTCTGATTATACAATCATTTCTCACAAGGATAGGGATTTGATTGGCAAAGAATATATGCATAAGCATATAGTGGATAAAATTAATGCTTTTGTTAATGCGGGCAGTGACACACTTCCCTTTGACAGTGACATTAACAAAGATAAATATTTTGTTTCTTATTTGCCGATTAGAAACACCAATTGGTACGCAATATCAATTATTCCTTATTCATATATTCAATCTGCATCAGAAGAATTAAGCCAGAGAGTTATTGGAATATGTGTAATATTCTCCATACTGGCCGTTATTCTTTCAGGTATAATTTCGTTAAGTATATACTCACCTTTGAAAAAACTTGTTTACCTTGCACAGGAAGCAAAGAAAGGCAATCTTTCAGTCCGGATAACAGACAACAGCAGGGATCAGATCGGTGAGGTCATAAACAACTTTAATGAGATGGTGGGCAATATCAGTTCTCTTATATCCAACGTCAAATCATCGTCCGACAAGGTAATGGATAGTGCATCGAAGCTGGCAGCTTCATCAGAGCAGAGTTATTCGGCTTCTGAGCAAATAGCCCTTACAGTGCAGCAAATTGCAGAAGGTGCATCGTCACAGGCCGAAGCGGTAACGGAAAGTGTTGGACATATGAATAATTTATCATATGAAATATCCAGGGTAAATGACAATGTCAGCGAAGTTCTCAGAGTTGTTGATGATACTCAGAAACTTACCGAAAATGCTTTTTCAACCGTAAAATCACTGAATAATAAAGCCTTCGAGGCAAGTTCCGCTTCAGAACGAATACTTGAAGATATTAACAGCCTGAACAACGATATGAAGGAAATAAAAAAGATTATAAAGGTTATAGCCAATATTTCCGAGCAGACAAACCTGCTTTCATTAAATGCCGCTATTGAAGCCGCCCGAGCAGGCGATGCGGGAAGAGGTTTTGCGGTAGTGGCAGGAGAAGTCAGGAAACTTGCCGATATGTCGAAAGAATCCACCATATCAATAGGCAAGATCATAAATGAGATTCAGGCGAAAACAGAAAAGACGGTGGAAGCTGCAAACAATGCAAAATTTGCTATGGAGGAACAAATGGAAGTAGTGAAGGAGACAGACGATTCCTTCCATACAATTTACACAGCAATGGAGAACATAATACAACAGATGGGCAATGTCGGAAAATCCGTCAAAGAGATGATACTTTCGAGGGAAAAAACCCAGGAATCCATAGAAGGTATTTCAGCAGTGTCCGAAGAAGCTGCAGCTACAGCGGAGGAGGTTTCCGCCAGCACCCAGGAAATGATGGCAGGTTCCGAATCACTTTCCAGCCTTGCCAAGGAACTTAACTCCATGGCACAGGATTTGGCAAATGTAATAAAGGCTTTCAAACTGGAATAAGAAATCCTTTAGTATAGCTTTATTCGGTACCAACCGGTGTCAGGGATGAAAAAGTCAGCTTTTAAAAAACAAGGGGGGGCGAAAAGCCCTCCTTTTGTTTTCCCTCCTTTCTTTTTTTTACAGAATATTGCAGTATCAGAGTAGTATCTATGAAATGGTCCTATAAATATCTGAACAGTTATCAACAGTACATCAGGGACTGCAATTGCGGTTTATTTTTTTGCTGAGATAATCACTCAATTGGCCTTTTCCTCATGATATTCCTTGTCTGTGTTTACGCTCCAGGTGTCGTATTTTATTGTGCCCTCAAGTATGTTTTTTGCAGCGTATAAACCGGTAAGGACCGAATGGTCCATGTTATTATACTTGAAGAGGCCATATCTTCCAACGGGTTGCAAGTTTTTAAACTGTCTTATAAAGCTCTCAATAATTCCAATGTTCTTTTTGTAACCGTTCATATAAACCGGATAAGCCTTTGGCACCCTTATTACAATATAATCTTCAATATCTTTTTTATTGCAAATCCTTATTTTATCTATTTCATCTGCAGCAAGTTCAAACAGCTTATCGTCCGTTAAATTCCACAATTCGTCATTTTCATTGCAGAAATATTCAAGCCCCAGGGAGGTTCTATTCTCGTCGGGAACCATTTTGCTGCTCCAGTTTTTAAAATTCTGAATTCGTCCAAGCTTGACATCCGGAGAGTGTATATAAATCCAGTTGTCAGGAAAAAGGTGTTGTTTGCCGACAATAATATCAACAGTTATTAAACTTCTATATTTCAGATTTGAGGCGGCATTTAAAATTGCTGTATCCGGCGTTGGTGAAAGTTTTTCTATAAGTTCGGTTAGAGGTATGCTTGATATAAAGTATCTTCCCTCAACAATATTTCTCCTGCCGTCTTTATCAATGTATTCCAAGCTTTTAATTTTGCTTCCTTCTGTATTTATCTTGTCAACTCTGGAATTGATGTATACTTTTCCGCCCATATCCTCTATTTTGTCTTTCATTCGATTGTACATCATACCTGGGCCATGCGTTGGATAATCAAACTCATTTATTAGTGTTTTAATATTGTTGTTTTTCCTGGATATCGCATTTAAAACGGCTGTTTTCAAAGAGAGGCCTTTGATTCTTTGGGCAGCCCATTCGGCCTGTATTTGGGAGCAGGGAATTCCCCAGACCTTCTCGGTATATGTTTTAAAAAACATTGAGTAAAGTTTTCTGCCAAACCTGTTGGAAACCCACTGTTCAAATGTGTCTTCCCGGCTGTACGGAAATATTTTTGAGTAAAGGTAGCTTGAAGTTATTTTGACTGTATCAAAAATACCCATGCCGGTCAGGGCATTCAAAGGTGTCAGGGGATAATTGAAGTATCTGTTTTTATAATAAATCCTGGACAACCTTGGAACCTTAATGAAATCTGCCCCTAAAACCTCATGCCAGAGGTTGTTTACCTCGTTAAATTTGGTGAAGAACCTGTGCCCGCCCAGATCAAAATAAAAATCCCTGTATTTGATAGTCTTGCTTATACCGCCGACCTGGTCCTGTGATTCAAAAAGCATTGGTTTACAGTTGTTTTTTGCAAGTTCGTATCCGGCAGCCAGACCTGCAGGACCTGCACCCATTATAACTATATCATCCGCCATGCAATACCTCCTTTCCATTTTGGCCTTTATACCGTAAGAAGATGTTGTAATTTTTAACTGCCCGGCACTTACTTCCCTATGTGGCATTTGCCCTGAAGAGAAATTTTTTTCTGGCTGAAAAATTCCAAACAAGTACTATTGCAACAGTTATCATTTTGGATAACATAAGTATCATGTCTTCATGAAGAAAATAAAAAATCCGCAGCATTATTCCCAGGTCTATAAACAGGTAAAGTAAAAGGTTGGTTAATCCAAGACCGATAATTCCTATAACTGAAAATACTGCAAAATCCCTTGCCTTATTGTTTGTTTCGGTCCTGAAAACCCAGCTTGCGCTTAATAAATAGTTCACAGCCAAACCGGCAGTGAAGGAGAGTGTATTTGCTAAAATGTGGTTTACTCCAAGTGCGCCTGCGGCCAACGAAAACACAGTAAAATCAACTAAAGTTGCAATTCCGCCCGCCAATGAATATTTTAAAAATTGTGCAACTGTTGAGCTGTCCTTCAAAGTACGTCCTCCGGCCAATTCTTTTACCTCCTAAAGTATCAGTAACTATTATTTCAATATTTTTCCTGAATTATTCACAATTAAAAGGACAACGTTGAAAGTGCTGGAAGCAAAATAAATCCATTTGTTATTGCTCTACACACATTTCATTAATGGTGTGGCAGGCAGTTGAAAAAGACAACAGCTCTATTACAGCTTTTACAACGAGGCTTAGGAAAACACAGTTTAAAATGCCTTGGAATCTTAGTAATGTCCGCGTGCCCGAGCGAAGCGAGTTCGCGGAATTACTAGATGACAAGGCATTTTAAACTGGCTGTTTCCCTTGCCGATGCTGTACTGCTGTAATAGAGCTGTTGTCCTTTTTAGCTGCAGTTGCTTTTCAGAGCGATATCCGGCATCAATCAAATCTCTCATGTATTTTTTTCTTTAATGGTGATATGTGTTTATAATTATGTTATAATACTTTACAAAGGTATTCATAAATAGAGCAGTTAAGATACTTTTCATAATCAGATTCGGGAGGCAGGTAATGGATTCATTTATTGAAAAAATTGTTGAGAGGAAAAAAACGGCAAAGGATTTGCTTTTCAGTGTGGGAATTGTGTTGTTGTGCGCTATTGTGATTTTTATTATTCCGGCAATTCCTTACATTAATTATATGCCGCTGGTGTTTATGGCAGGAGCGGTTTACGGAGCATATCTTCTCATTAGATCCAGGAATATTGAGTTTGAATATTCTGTCACCAATGGTGAAATTGATATTGACAAGATTATTGCAAGAAGCAGGAGAAAGAGGGTTTTTTCCGGCAGCTGCAAGGATTTTGAAATTCTCGCACCCCTGAAAAGCAGCCAGCATACCCAGAGCATACAGAATATTCCAAAAAGGATTGAAGCAGTTTCATCAATGGAATCTCAGGATGTTTATTTCTTTGTAACAAACTTTCAGGGTGAGAGAACCGTTGTTTATTTTGAACCAAGTGAGAAAATGTTGAATGCTTTTAGACTGTTTATTCCAAGCAAGATATTCAAATAAAATTTAATAACCTGAAAGCTTACCTGTATTTTGTTGAGGATTTTCTGGGGGTTTAATCATTTGAGAAGTTTTCTGATAACATTATTTGCAATTATACTTATACTGGCGGCAATAGCAGGTATGGCAATTCCAACGGCAGCGCTGTACCGTTACTATTTTGTGCCAAACAGCAGTGTAGTTCCAGCTTTTGCAGAAGGAACCCTTAACCTCGTAGTGGAGGGGGAGCATGTCACTATGGCATCACCTCCTAAAATTATTGACGAGGAAATACTTTTGCCTATCGAGACAGTAAGAAAGTATTTTGACCCGTATATTTGGTGGGATGAAGAGCTTAAGGTTGTTACAATCACAACCGGCAACAGGGTAATCAGAATGAGAACGGACAACCTTGACGCCCTGGTTAACAATGAGCCCATAAAGCTAAACATACCGGCTCAAATAGATAACGGTGTTGTATATATACCGATTGATTTTTTGAGTGAATATTACAATATCGAGATAAATCGCGTCAAAAGCAATAATGTCATTATTATCGACTATAGAAACAGCATAAGGGAAATTGCGGAGCCCATAAGCTCCGAGGCATGTGTCAGGAAAGGAAAGTCCATCAGGTACCCGGTACTTAAGAAGTTCAACCTCAATACCGAAAAACAGGAAGACAATCTTTTGAGGGTTTTTGAAACATATGATGGCTGGTACAAGGTAAGAACGTCGGATGGCATAATCGGTTACATTGAAAGCAAGCATGTTGTTATAAAAAAACTCCTGGTTAACGAGTTACCCGTGAGAAAATCATATGAACCTGAATGGAAGCCTGAAAAGGGCAAACTGAATCTGGTCTGGGAAATGACTTATGGAAAGAGGCCTGAAGTGACAAAAATAGAAGGCCTTGATGTACTCTCACCTACATTTTTTGAAGTAATAAACGAAAATGGCGATGTTTTAAACCGTTGTGACAAGGTATATATCGACAGGGCCCATGCGCTTGGTTATCAGGTATGGGCTCTTTTGCAAAATGAATTTAAAAATCCGGATAATACCGAAAAACTTCTAAACAGCACCGAGGCAAGGGATAATCTGATAAAGCAGCTTTTGGCTTATGCAGCTTTATATGAGCTTGACGGCATTAACATTGATTTTGAGAATGTTTACATGCGAAACAAAGATGCTTTGACACAGTTCGTCAGGGAAGCAACTCCCTTATTCAAGGAGCAGGGCCTTGTGGTATCCATTGACGTGGGAGTTCCCGACGGAAGCGAAAACTACTCCCTTTGCTATGACAGGGAGGCTTTTGCAGAAGTGGTGGATTACATAATGGTCATGACATATGACCAGCACTGGGCGACTTCTCCTGTAGCAGGTTCGGTGGCTCAATTGACATGGGTGGAAAAAAATATTAAAAGAATGCTTGATCTTGTGCCAAGGGAAAAACTGCTTCTGGGTTTGCCTTTTTATGTAAGGGTCTGGAAGGAAGGAATCGACGAAAACGGAATTTTCAGGGTTACAAGTCCGGGTGTTGTAGCCATGCAGCGGGCCTATGAACTCATTCAGGAAAATGATGCTCAGATTGAGTGGGACAGTGTAAGCGGTCAATACTATGCACAATATAAAAAAGACGAAGCGGTTTATAAAATCTGGCTGGAGGATGAAACTTCAATCAACTTGAAATCGTCTCTTGTCCATAAATATAAACTCGCCGGGACAGCAAGCTGGAGCAAGACCTTTGAGACCGCAGAAGTTTGGAATGTGTTGTACAGGAATCTTAAATTGCATGAGAACTATCAGGAATGGGTCGTGGCAAACAGCGACACACAAAATAATTAACAGACTGTTTTAAATTTCAACTCTAAAAAAGGACAACAGCTCTATTGCAGCAGTACAGCATCGGCAAGGAAAACAGCCAGTTTAAAATGCCTTGTCACCTAAGTAATTCCGCGAACTCGCTCTGCTCAAACACGCGGACATTACTAAGGCTCCAAGGCATTTTAAACTGTGTTTTCCTAAGCCTCGCTGCAAAAGCTGCAATAGAGCTGTTGCCCTTTTTAAACTGACTGCGATGTTTAAATGAAATTTTAAACAGACTGTTAAATAAATTTTATTTTCAGGTGTATTATGCCATTGCTGTGTTTAAGTAAAATGCAATTTTTTATTGCCGCACCTCATTCAATAAATACTGCCGAATACCAATTTTGGGTGTCTTCCGGGCACTTTAGGGTGTCGATGGGCAGGTTGAATTTTCTAACGGTTTTGAATACATCAATCCCTACGCTGTGGAATGCAGGTCTTGCTTTTCTTTTATTGCGGCATTCCAGATTCTCAAACCCGGCGCATTTGTTGCATACGGCGCAATCACTTAATGAAAAGGCAAAGTAATATCCTTTCAGAAATGCCTCCCGCTCTATTTCAAAAGATACATCCTGGGATATTTTCTTATCTGTGGAATGTATTATAATTCCCCATGAGTATCGCTCAAATACTTTCCTGTATTCCCACGGTTTCAGCGAATTTGGCCTTGAAGGGCAGGTATGCCCTTTTCCCCAGTCACCACAGCCAAACATGCATTTTAAAATTGTCCTGTCGTCAAAAGTTATGTCTTCGATTTTGAATGGCACCGCATGATCGGCACCCAATTTTACAGCCAATTCAGCAAAATATTTTGCATCCATGTTGATCCCCCTTTGAATAATTCAGCGCTTCAACGGTTCAATATTTTTCCTTTTATTGAGCCTGTTATTTTTTAAATAAATGTGTTTTTGTGAGCAAATCAAGCTGTATGGTTTATTTTTCAATAACGATTCTTTCAGGTTGCGCAATAAGGTAAGCATAGTTTCCTGCAATTACCTGCTCCCTGGACAAAACATTCATGGGATTTCTGCAAAAACCCATTTTTTCAGCCTTTTCCTTTGCTTCCTGCAATACCGCCCGTGAGTGTTCAATTTCCTTTTTAAAGCTTTCAGAAATCTTTTTATCACCAAGTAATTTGCACTCTTTATAGTATTTATTGCTCCAGTAGTTTTCCTCCCACCCCTCAAATTGTCTTCTGTCATTGGGAAAGCCTTTCAATTTGGTTATAAAATCATTTATAACAGAGATTGAAAAATCCTCCACAATTTGCGTTTCTTCCTGTGATACTGGTTCACAAAAGGAACCCTGGGAAAAGCTTCCTACATATCTTTCCCTTAAAAATGCATCACTGTCGATTGGCATGGGAGCCAACCTCCAATAAGCTCCCAAAAATTTCACAAATCTATTGCCGAAGCTTTCTTCTTTGACCATAAGAAGGGCTCTGATGCATCCAAAGTGGTTCCGCTCGGTTAAGCGGCAATATACAGGCCGGGACTGTATAACCTCGCTTAACAGGCTCAGATCGTTTCCAAGAACCCCACCGGCTAAAAGCCAGGGTACACCCTTCAACTCTGGCGGAAGGCTCTGGATTTTCATTGACTCAAGAGCTTCAATGCGCCGCAGATAATCTTCGAGATCCTGTCTTAAGGTTATGTCTATGCCCCTGGCCTTGGTCCCTGCCAAGGGTTTTTTAATAAACAGGCGGCCTCCGGAACTTTGCAAAAATTCCCTGACCTTGGAGGAGCCTGAGCAAAGGTTTCCTACAGGCAGGTACTTTGGAATGTTATCGGCAAATTTGTCTTTCAGTAATTCATAGGTAAAGAATTTATTATCCGCAACTGCTTCATCGGGATACTCCGGGTTTATTTCGATGCAATCCGGCTGCCTGGAATATGCCACCGACGGACACCTGTACCATATAATATCGTTTTCTGAAAGGGAAGGGACGGTGATGCTGCCGGTAATGTTTTTTTTCAGGTAAAAAGCACCGAAGATGTGTTTTTCATCAAAGTATTCCACCGGTAATACATACGTGGGGTCCTGAGCATTAAGAAAAACCTTTTTAAACTTTTCGTGTCCGTAAAATGTATCTATGGATGAATTGCTGTTTCCAACCTCTTTTTCGCCTCTCATCCTGTTCCATTGCATGCCCGAGGTTCCCAGGCCAGGGTGCAGTCCCAGCTTTGGCGAACCCCTGTAGAATAAAAGATCCTTTATCAGCTTGTCCAAAAAATCAGGCGGAAACTCCCCGTTAGTTGCAAGGTGAGTCACCACGTAAATCTGCCTGTTGCCTGCAAACTCATTGAAAGCAGAAATAATTCTTTCCTGAAGTTCAAAATTACCGTAAGCTGAGAAAAAACCGTTGAAACCGCTGTTGCACCCGTTTATCTCAATAAGCCATGGCTTTTGTTCCTTGTCCAGTATTACATCTACGCTGTAAAAACCAATCTTTTCTCTTGCCAAAATATTTCCTCCAGTTTCCGCGAGTACCCTAAAAATTATGCTCGACCCGTCATAGCTTTTATTATACAATATTGTGGAGATTACAAAAAGGGGAATGAAAAGATGGCTTACAAACTTATGGCAGTGGACATTGACGGTACTTTACTGGACAATAATGATGTTCTCACGAAATATACAATTGATACTGTAAGGCGTGGTGTAGAGAAAGGCCTGATTTTTACATTGTCAACAGGCCGGCCGGTTCAAGGAGTTCAAGAAATAATACGGGCTTTGGGATTGAATTTTCCTGTTATAACTTATAACGGTGCAAAGGTTGTTATGGGAGAATCAAGAGAAATATTGTATGAAAAGAAGCTTTCTTTTAATGATGTCAAAACAATTGTTGAGCTTGGGCAGAAGTTTGGAACTTCGATAATGGTATGGGATGAAGACAGGCTTTTTGCCAATCCATTAAATGAAAAGGCTGAAAAATACAGCACTATTTCTGGTGTTGAACCTGAAGCTTTTGAAAATGCCGAAATTTTTAAAAATGGTGCTACAAAAATTTTGTGGTATGATGAGGTTGAACTTATTAATAAATATAAAGATATAGTCGGAAGCTTCATTTCCGGTGATGTAAACTACCATACTTCCAGACCCTACTTCCTGGAATTTGTTGATAAAAGGGCATCAAAGGCCATTGCAATGGAAAAGCTCGGGGAGCATTTCGGTATCAGCCGTGAAGAAATGATTGCAGTCGGTGACGGGTATAATGACCTGTCTATGATCAAGTATGCAGGATTGGGAGTAGCAATGGGCAACGCTCCGGATGACATAAAAGAGTCGGCGGATTTTGTAACCCTTTCAAATGATGAGGATGGGGTTGCCCATGTAATAAGTAAATTTATATTGGGAGAATGAAAGTAACCCCATGTCCTGACTATATTTATTGAGCAAGTATTCGTATTTTTGTCGACGTACCAGGAAGCCCCGTCTCTTATACAGCAGGAGTACGTCACTGAAATAAGGGAACACCCAATATTCGGGTGTTCCCTTATTAATAATGACGCAAACGATGTAGAACCAGGCATTTAGCAGTTTTTACCCTGCTTGTTTTTTTTGTCCTGACATTGCTGGTTTTCATTTGGATTAGCGGTGTTCAGTTCGTTTGAGAATTCAGTATTCTGCCTGGCTTTTTTCATTTTGTTTTTCTTTTTTGCCACAGTTTCACCTCGTTTCATAAAATTAATGCATTTATTTGTGTCCATTTACAAAATTTTCTCATTATAGTTTTTCTACGATAACAGCAAATTATTCAATAGTCGAACTTTTTTTCTCCAGGTTTGATTTTAAAAAATGTCAAACAACAGTACTACCGGCTTTTACTGCTGGAACTTGCCGCCTGAATGCTATAAAGACATGATCCAATATTCAAAAAAAGCATTAATGATTAAAATTAAATAATTTGAAATTATAGAAGGCTATTTATACTAAATAACAGTTGAATCCTGAATAACGAGAATTGTTGGAATATGTTGCATAAGATATAATTTTAGGTGTAGAAAAAGAAAGAAGGTATGTACATTGAAAGGCCTTGTTCATATTTACATGGGAAAAGGAAAGGGCAAAACAACTGCGGCCGTGGGGCTTGGAGTCAGAGCCTGCGGCAGGGGTCTGAAGGTTCTGATGGTTCAATTTTTAAAAAGTACCGACAGCGGAGAAATTCATGCTTTATCCAATCTGCCCGGTTTTCAAATTTACAGGTCCGGTAAGGTGAAAGGCTTTTTCTGGATGATGAATGAAGAAGAGAAAGAGTTGCTGAAGGAAGCAGTTGAGGAATGCTTCAACTATGCAATCAACAGTGTCCGGGAAAGGTCTTTTGATCTTTTGATACTTGATGAAATGCTGGGTGCAATTGAAAATGGCCTTCTTGATTTAAAAGCGATGATTGACTTTATAGACAACAAGCCTCATGAGCTTGAATTGGTCCTGACCGGCAGAAATGCTCCCCCCGAACTGATTGAAAAGGCTGATTATGTGTCACAAATCGGTGAAGTAAAGCATCCGATGGAAAAAGGAATCAAGGCAAGGAAGGGAATTGAGTTCTAGCAGGAAAAGTCAAAATTATATGTGAGGAGAAAACAAATGAAAAAAGCACTTGCGATTATACTAACCATGGTTTTTTTACTTTTGTCAGGTTGTGGAAAATTGCAGCCGGGTGGCCGGAATTCAAGTGGCAGTAATGAAGATGCAAATGACAGCAGGGAAAAAATAACAGAAGAAGGAAATGATAGAGCAAAGGAAGAAACAAGAGAATCCGGATCTGAATCTGATTTTTCCTCAAATCCTTCACCTGCGCCTTCAGAAACAATTGATATTTATGAAATCAAGCCCAATGAAGCAGGCAGGGTAATGATAGTGATGTTTCACAGGTTTGTGGAAAGTTTCACCCCGTCAGCGTCAGACGACGGGCAATTTGTAATTACATTCAAAGACTTTGAAAACCTTCTTGAAACATTGTACAATAAAGGCTATAGGTTAATATCCCTCCGGGATTTTCTGGACAATAATATTAAAGTGGCTCCGGGATTCATACCAATTATATTTACTTTTGACGATGGTTCAAGCGGTCAGTTCAACCTGATTGAGGAAAATGGGGAACTGAAGGTGAATCCCAATTCCGCCGTTGGAATAATGGAGAAGTTCTACAAGGAGCACCCTGATTTCGGACTTGCAGGAACTTTTTATGTCAACCTTGGCACAAACACTTTCCTTGGCAAGGGAACACTTGCTGAAAGGCTGAATTATTTAATCGATATGGGATTCGAAATTGGCAACCACACACTTACACATATTGATTTGTATGAGGCCGGTGAAGAGAAGATTATCGCCGAGGTGGGGGGCAATCAGAAAAAGATGAGTGAGCTGGTTGCCGGCTACAGCCTGGACACCCTTGCGCTTCCCTTTGGCAATAATGCAAGGACAGAGTTGCAGAATTTCGTATACGGGGGAGAATATGAGGATGTTGAATATCATAACCGGACGGTATTGAGAGTTGGCTGGAATCCGACCTATTCACCGGTTAATAAGGATTTTAACCCCCTTTCGCTAAACAGGGTAAGGGCACCGGGGTTTTTCCCCGTAGACTTTGATCTTAACTGGTGGCTTGACAACCTGTCCAGGGAGGAACAGTACATCAGTGACGGCAACCCTGATAAAATAACGGTTCCTGCTGCATTGGAGGATTCTTTGGACAAATCAAGACTGGATGGGAAAGAATTAATACTGTATTAAGTGTATGTTTGTGGTTTGAAGTTTGTACTGCTAGTTATTTCAAAATTCTTTGACTCATCACCAAAGCACGGCAAATCTTAAGATAACAGGCCTATTGGTTTTGACCTTAAAACCAGACTTTGGTCACCGGGATGAAGGCCTATATTGACCAACAAATAAAACACATGCTTGTCAATCTTAAGATTTGCGTATTTTTGCTTGTAATCCTGACAGCACATCAGATTAATTTTACCTGTGCAAAAAGAACTTCTTTAAAAGCAAATCGGACAGGTTGGAATTTACAATAGAATTTATTATTAATTATCATTTTAAGAACAAGATATAGATATTCTTTAAAAAATATGTTATAATATGTTAAAGCTGAAAAATCCATGCTATCCCAGACACATTTTAATTTCGCTAGTATGAACCGGTTTATAGTATCTGCATTGCAATACTATATGCTTTACTACAATATTTGCTGTAGGGAGTGTTTTAAGAATGGCCAGAATGAAGAAGATACAAACAGATGCTGATGTTAAAAGAAAGGCAATTAAATTGGTAATTTCCCACTTGAAGAGGAAATTGCCCGAGGATTTTATTGGCTCTGAGCACATTAACAGTTGGATTGATGACATGGATGAGCTTTTGAAAAAGGAAGAGTTTAATATCCTTGAGTACATTGACATGAGAAAAAGACTGAATGATATTATCGAACGTACGATGGACAGGGATTTAAGATTCAAGCTGAGGGATTCCTGGTATAGTCTTGGGAAAGCGATGGATAAGAAAGTTAAACGTCATTAA
>DUMO01000041.1 GCA_012839865.1 Clostridiaceae bacterium | reverse complement strand
CCAACCCTAATGACTTTAAGGTGGACAACCATGTTGTAACACCCGGATCATTGCAGCCTGTAACCTTTAATCCTACTGCCGATGCTTTTGTCAGAGGCGGCTCATTTGCTGAAAATAACTATGGATCCGACACAAGCCTGGAAGTAAAACAGGACACCAACCAATCATATGTAAGAAAGAGTTATCTGAAGTTCAACTTCAGCAGTATATCCGGAAGCACCATACAGCAAGCCAAATTGAGGTTTTATGTAAGCTCAACGGAGGGAGATGCAAGTACATTTAATCTGTACGGAAATGCAACAGAAAACTGGAGCGAAAGCACAATAAAATGGAATAACGCTCCTGCACCCACCACCTTTATCGGCAGTATAAATATAAGTGCCACGGGAGGTCAGTGGTATGAAATTGATGTTACAAATTATGTGAACAATCATATGAGCGATAAATTGGTTTCTTTCGAGTTGATAAATGAAGGTCCTTATACAACCGGGAACAGGACTTTCATAAACAGCCGGGAAGCTTCAGGCAACCAGCCTCAGCTTGTAATAACACCGTAGAGTTATTAAATCAGTGCATTTCATAACCAGGTATTTTGCAGGCAGGAGTGGCTCTCATCCCATATCCTGCCTGCAAATACCTTTCTGTTGTCAGAACATTGGCAAAAAATACGGCTTTTGCACATGAAAAAAACCCTGTAACTTTATATGTTACAGGGTTCTTAAGAAGTCTGGTGCCGAAGGTCGGACTCGAACCGACATGTACTCGCGTACGCTGGATTTTGAGTCCAGTGCGTCTGCCAATTTCACCACTTCGGCAAGTTGCTTATATATTCTAACACAATGTATTTTTGAAATCAAGAGAAATTTTTATATGCAAAATTGCCCAGATTTGCTTTGCAAATAGCCCTGTTTTGCAAGCATTTTGTTCATATGAGATCAAATTTGAAGAGTAAAAGAGGCTGCCTTGCCGGACAGCCCCACTGAAGGTTGAGTTACTGGGTTATTTCGAATACATAGTTTGACCCGCTGTTGTTATCCCAGTTGTTTGCTGAATCCTTAAAACACATATTGATGGTCTTGTGCTGTGTTACCGGCAGAGGAATATTAGCTTGATGGCCTGTTTCGGTCTTTTTCATCCTGTAATCATATTGATGCTCCCAATTGTCACCAAGGCCAACCCGGACAAGTATGTCACTGGCTCCACATTTTGAAAGAAGTCCGTCGTAATTGACAGTGACTTTTTCGCCCGATGAGGGGACTACAGGACTTATGGTAACACCCTTTGAAACATATTTATTGAGATTTTTGCTGATTTTTTGCAACAATATCCTCTCCTTTCAGCAATTTTTATCATTCCACTGAAGACTCAAAAAAATGCTGTCAAAATTATCTTTTCATTTAACACTTTATAACTCCCATTTTCAGAGTTTGAGTACTAGAAAACGCTTTAATTGAAAATACTAATTCCAGTACCGCAACCTAAAAAAATTCTTGTTTTGCTTCAGAACTTGATTAAAGATTGTGTTTTGAATGTGAATGTTTAGTTTCATTTCACTTGATTCGTGTTGCGGTGCTGGTTGAACAAAAAAAGAAATGGGAGTTGATTTTAAGGTGAAGACTGTGATAATGGCGGGTGGTGAGGGTACAAGACTGCGCCCACTAACATGCAACAGGCCGAAACCGATGGTTCCGATTGTTAACAAACCTGTAATGGAACATATTGTAGAACTTTTGAAAAGGCATGATCTTAAGGATATTGCAGTGACACTTCAGTATATGCCGGAACTGATAAAAGATTATTTTAACAATGGAAATGACCATGGTGTAAACATACGATATTATGTCGAGAAAACACCTCTTGGAACTGCGGGAAGCGTAAAAAACGCCGAGGAGTTTCTGGACGATACTTTTCTGGTCATAAGCGGTGATGCCCTGACAGATATAGATCTTACAAAGGCGATAAAATTTCACCATGAAAAAGGCGCTATTGCAACTCTTGTTTTAAAAAAGGTTGACATACCGCTGGAATACGGGGTGGTTGTCACCGACAGTGAAGGAAGAATAACCAGGTTTTTGGAAAAGCCCAATTGGGGCGAGGTGTTCAGCGACACTGTCAATACAGGAATATATATTCTTTCACCTGAAGTACTGGGATATATTAAAAAGGGTGAAATGTTTGATTTTTCCAAAGATTTGTTCCCTCTTCTTATGAAAGAAAACAAACCGATGTATGGATATGTTTCAGATGACTACTGGTGCGATGTAGGTGATTTGCGGGCTTATGTGCAAGTTCACAAAGATATCTTGGATGGGAATGTTAAAGTAAGCATACCGGGAAAAGAGATAAAAAAGGGAATATGGGTGGATGAAACCTCCCGGATAGACGAATCCGCCATATTAAAAGAGCCATGCCTGATAGGCAGAAATACAGTTGTTAAGAAGAATGTAACCATAGAAAGCTATACGGTCATCGGGGATTGTAACATTATAAATGAAAGGACAGGCATCAAAAGAAGCATCATATGGAAAAACTGCATACTGAACAATAATGTGCAGATCCGGGGAAGCATTATTTTAAACAAAGTCCATCTAAAGGATAATACATCAGCCTTCGAATATTCAGTTATTGGTGATGACACCATTGTCAGGGAAAATGCTGTGATAAAGCCCGGTATCAAGATATGGCCCGACAAAATTATTGATGAGGGGGCGGAAGTGAATTCCAACCTGGTATGGGGAGCGAAATTCACCCGTTCTATATTCGGACACAGGGGTGTGGCAGGAGTAATAAATGTGGATATTACGCCTGAATATGCTTCCAAATTAGGGGCGGCATACGGAGCTTCCCTTGGGGGAAAGGGGAAAATCGGAATCAGCTATGACGGAACCCTGGCGGCAAGAATGCTCAAGCTGTCTTTTACGTCCGGTCTTTTGTCAACAGGTGTTGAGGTGGTGGACTTCGGAAAAATGCTTTTGCCTGTAACACGTTCAGCCATAAGGTTTTACAATGTGGATGGCGGAATTCATATCAGTACCATAACAGGCATAGTGAACAGATTAACAGTGGATTTTCTTGACAGCAAAGGCTGCAATATTAGAAGAGACGCAGAGCGTAAAATTGAAAATCTTTTTGTAAGGGAGGATTTCACCAGGTGTGAAGGTGAATGTATCAAGGAAATTCAGACGGTTTCAGGATATACGGATTTTTATCTGAGAAATATTATCAACAGCATAAAATCAAATAAACTGTCCCTGAAGATTTCCCTCAACTCCCGCTCCAAATTTGTTGCCGAATTGATGATAAAGCTCTTGTCAGAGCTGGGATGCAATGTGGAAACAGGCAGTATAAACCATGATGATGCCGGCTTTTTGACAATGGACCAGGCTTCAGAGGGGGTCAATGCCTTTGTAAGACATGTTGTTAAAGAAAAATCAGACCTTGGAGTTTCTGTGGAAGACAATGCGGAAAAACTGGTGCTTGTTGACAACACAGGCAGAATAGTTACTGAAGATATGTTCATGGCTTTGGTATCCATTATTTTATTCAGGACAATGAAAGGAAGGACAGTGGTTGTTCCGATATCAGCAAGTCATGTTATGGAAAAACTTGCAAATGATAATGGTGGCAAAATTCGCAGGACAAAAACATCCCATCAGGATATTATGGCGGATCTTTTAGGAAAAAATGCCAGTGAGGAGCTGCTGGACCAGTTTACAATGAGTTTTGATGCAATGGCAGGATTGGTGCGGATTCTTGATTACATGGTCAGCAATAACCAAAGGTTTTCAGAGCTTGTTGATTTGATACCTGATTTTCATATAAAGAAAAAGGAAGTTGAGTGCCCGTGGAATGCAAAGGGTAAAGTAATCAGAAGGATTATGCAGGAAAACAAGGGTGAAGAGATGGAAACTTTGGAGGGAGTAAAAATAATTAAGGACAAGGGATGGGTATTAGTGCTTCCTGATGCAGAAAAACCCGTTTGCCAGGTTATAAGCGAAGGTTTTTCCGCAGAGTTTGCAGAGGAGCTTACAAATTTCTATGCCGATAAAATTCGTGAAATAAGCAGGGAGTGAAAACAACCTGCTTTTACATATGTGAAACTTCTTACACTTGAATGTACATGTGCAATAAAGTAAAATAAAAATAACAAAGCAGTGGATTACTCATATTATGAATCTACCATGACACATGATAGTTGCCGGTTTTGAAATATTCGATGATTGGGAGAAAACAAATATGGTAAAAAAAGATACAAGATTTTTGCTTTTTTTTGCTTTCATAATATTAGGAGTTATGGTCTCCCTTCAGTTTAGAAGCGCAATTCCCGCAACCGGACATAAAAGCTCACTGGCTTTTGATTACGAGCAGCTCAAGGTCAGTCTTGCAGAGGAGATAAAGAAAGGTGAGGAGCTTAGAAAAAAGGAAGTTGAAAATATAAAAATGCTGGGGCAGATTGAAAAAGAATTCCTGACCCGAAAAAGAGATGACACCATATCTGCCGAGCTTGAAGTCCTAAGGCTGATTTCCGGACTAACCGACGTAAAAGGGTCCGGATTGGTTATATTTCTGGATGATGCTCCGGTTCGGACAAGCAAAAACCCAAACGATGAAATTATACATGACGGAGATATTGTAAAAGTATTGAATGAGTTGAAAAAGGCCGGCGCACAGGCAATATCGGTTAATGGAGAAAGAATCATTTCAACCAGTGAGCAGGTGTGTGCCGGTACACTGGTCAGGATTAACAATGTAAGATATGCGGTACCCTATGAAATCAAAGTAATTGGAAATTCTGATCAGCTTGAATTGGGACTGAATAACAGTCAAATAATTGCAAGCCTGAGAAAACAGGGAATCAGAATTAATATTGAAAAGCGCAGGGAAATTACAATCGAAAAATACAAGTATGGAATAGATAATCTGGTCAACGGCTTGGAGGCGGTGAGAAAATGAAAATATGGCGCAATATTGTGATTATGTTTGTTTGCACTATTTTAGGCGTAATGCTTACCTGGCAGTATAAAAGCATCAGTTATAATGCTCAGGTGGCTGATTTCGAAAATAAAAGAATTGAAGACCTTAAGGATTTGCTGCTACTCGAAAAGCAGTCAAACGAAGAGTTAAGGCAGCGCAATGAAAGACTTGAGAAGGAATTAAGCGAATATCAGCTTATTCGGGGTAACATAGATGAAGAAGCAAAGCTTATGGAAGACAGGCTGTTTCAACTTAGAATTTTTTCCGGTCTTGAGGAAGTTAAAGGCAAAGGTATAATAATCACAATTGACAACAACGGGCCGTTTTTTACAGTGCAGGATACGGATATTCTCAGAGTGTTGAATGAATTGAGGGCTTCCGATGCCCAGGCGATATCCATCAATGGAGAACGTATTGTGGCAATGAGTGAAGTAAGGGAAGCGGGTGACTATATGGTGGTCAACAGCCAGCAGATAGCGCCGCCATATATAATTAAAGCTATTTGTGATCCTGACAAGGTGGAAAAAGCGCTAAAAATATTGGGTGGTATTATTGATAATTTGGAACTGTACCAACTGAAGGTTAAAATTGAAAAGTCGGATGAGATTGTTATACCGAAAATCGACAGTGCCCTGATTAAAACTGATTTATTAACTCCCATAAATAATTAGTTTGTATTTTTTATTCTTTATAGGAGTTTCTATATCGTAAACCTGTCGAATTCAAGCATTCATCCATTTTAAACGGCAATATTTCACAATTGACATTCAAAACCAGTAATAATTTGAGATTGCAAGAACCGTTGGGAGAACGTGGATAGCCTGGTAATGACACCAGCGATTGCCGGTAAGTCCCAGGAAGCCCCTGCCTCTTAGGAGGCGGGAGTTCGTCACTGCAGAGGTTTTGCAATAGAAATTATTCATTTTTTGATTAAATGGACTATATAAATAGTATAGGACTTTTTACGGGTCTTTGCACAGTATGAAATCCTGATGGTTCCAAACCGGGATTTTATATCTTTTGGGGGTGTTGTTTGTGAAATATATAGTCCATTTTCTTATCCTTGCATTTGTTCTTACCCTGTTTTCCGGTTGCATGAAAGAAACGGGTTTAAGTTACATAGACTTAAACAGTGTTTATTCATCCACCTTCGATGATCTGGATCTGGCGATAGAAGTCAGCGGCCGGTTGAGTGAAGGCGTGATTGACAGTTTATATACAAATATACCCAGTGATCATGCAATTTCCACCTACAGTACATTGAGTAACAATCTCAGGTCCTGGGGAATCAGGAGAAAACCGAATAATGAGACGCCTGATGCTGATCCCGGCGCACCGGAATTACTGAAAAAATACTATGGAATTTACATAGGAGACACTTCCCAAAAAACAATATACCTTACATTTGATGAAGGGTATGAAAACGGCTATACCCCCAAAATTCTTGATGTTCTTAAAGAAAATGATGTAAAGGCAGCTTTTTTCATAACAGGTCCATATTTGAAAGAACATGAGGACCTGGTTCGAAGAATGGTTGAAGAAGGCCATATTGTCGGGAATCATACGGTTCACCATCCAAGTCTTCCTTCATGCAGCGACAGGCAGATTGAGGAAGAGGTTCTTGGTCTTTCCAAAGCATTTTATGAGAAGTTTAAGAAAGAAATGATATATTTAAGACCCCCAAAGGGTGAATACAGTGAAAGAACACTTGAGATTACCAGCCGTCTTGGATATTGCAATGTGTTCTGGAGTTTTGCCTATGATGACTGGTACAGGGACAAAATACGGGGTGCTGATTATGCTTATAACAAAGTAATGGATAACCTTCATAACGGAGCTATTTTTCTTTTGCATGCAGTATCAAAGGATAATGCCCAAGCCCTGGATAAAATCATCAAGAGTGTGAAGGCAAAAGGCTACAGGATAGGTACACTGGATGAAATCAATCCGAGATTGAAATGATCCGGTTATGAAAAACAAGTAATTCAGCAGGGAAGGTCTGATACTGAAAAACCATCATCAATGTAACTTTTTATCCTGAGCTCAATGCTTTAAACAGGCAATAAACCATGCAAGGAGTTTTATAATGACTGTAAGAAATGAGCGGAAAAAAGGAAAAGACAAGGGTAAACTGCAATCAAAGGTAAAGGAGAAGATCCTGGAAGCCCTGGAATTGCCAAAAGAAGCTGCAATTAATGCCTCCAAGCTGTCCATGATAGATGGCGGAAACCTTATTATTGAAAACTATAAGGGAATAGTGGAGTATGAAAGCGACCGCATTAGAGTTAACACCAGCAAAGGAATTATCAAAATAACGGGCAGGGATTTGATATTAAGGGAAATAACCTCCGAAAACATTCTTATTAACGGAGAGATTGATTCTCTTGAATTTTTTAGGTGAGGAAATTTTCGAATGTGTTGGAGGAAGTAATGTTTCATGAACAACATCTCTTCACAGAGCAACAAAAGAAAGTATGGGGGAGTTGCAAATGCTGCTTATCAGGTTATGGAACTTTATTAAAGGGTATGTTATTATAATTGTCGAAGGATATTTTTTGGAGAAGTTTATTAATATTTGTATACATAGGCAAATTTTCCTCTGGCATATAAAGCGTATAAAAAGTAAAGAAATGACTTTAAAAGTCAGTGTAAAAGGATTTAAACTCTTAAGACCCGTTTGCAGGAAAACAAGGTGCCGCGTCAGGATAATCCGGAAAAAAGGCCTGCCTTTTATTTTAAGCAGGTATAAGAAGAGAAAAGCTTTTGTTGCCGGTGCGGTGATCTTTATTTTTATTTTATATGGCCTGACATCTTTTATATGGGCTGTTGAAATTGAGGGAAATGAACGGATTGCAGCAGATGTATTGCGTGAAAAACTTGCCATGCTCGGAGCAAAGCCGGGTGTCTTCAAATACACTGTAGACACGGATAAAATTGTTGACAGTTTAATGATGGATATAAATGAACTTGCCTGGATTGGAGTTTCGCTGCGAGGCACCAAAATCAAGGTAAAAGTCGTTGAACGAAAGCCGGCTCCGGAATTAATTGCAAGAGATGTTCCCTGTGATGTTGTGGCAGAAAAAGACGGAGTTATAAAAATGGTTATTGCCAAGGAAGGAAAAACCCTTGTAAAGGAAGGCGAGACCGTATCAAAGGGTCAGGTGCTGATTGGCGGCAGGGTGGACAGCAAGGTGGAGGGAGTGGAACCAAGATATGTACATGCCATGGGGGAGGTTATAGCCCGGACATGGTATGAAGAAAGCAAGATTGTAGAAAACTTTATTATTGAGAGAGTAAGGACCGGAAAAGTAAAAAACAGGTATTCGTTGATTCTTTTTAATAAAAGAATTAGTTTGTTTTTTAATAATTCAAGTTATGAAAATTATGATAAAATAGATATAATCAAAAGTTTTGGAATAGGAGAAGATGCCGTACTTCCTTTTGGAATTCATATTGAAAAATTTTATGAAGTAAGACTGGACAGAAGAGAACTCGATGAAGAAGAAGCAAGACAGCTGGCAGCAAATTATGCGTATGATGCTGCACTTCGTAAAATTGCGCCTGAAACAAAAATAATCGGAACCAATGTTTCATGGAAGGAAGAAGAGGGCAAACTGTATGCAGTTGTTGTAGTTGAGTGTGAAGAAGATATTGGTATTCAGAGAGAATTGGGAGGAATGTGATTGGAAAATGTAATAGAAAAGAATATTGCATTTGACCTTATGGAGCATGCAATTAATCTGTTTGGCAACTATGATGAGAATATCCACTATATAGAAGATGATTTCAATGTCAGTGTTATACTCTGCGGAGAACAGATTAAAATTAAAGGAACGGAAGATAACGTAAACAAGGCGGAGAAAGTTATAAAAAGACTCATGGAAATGGCGGAAAGCGGTGATTTGATAACAAAACAGAGTGTGGCGTACCTTACAAGGCTTGCTTCTGAGAATGAGTTGGACAAGGTTGATGATTTTTCTTCAGATTTTATTTGTTTGACAGCCCGGGGGAAAAAGATAAAATCGAAAACCCATGGCCAGAGACAATATATTGATGCAATCAGGAATAATGATGTTGTTTTCAGCATTGGACCTGCAGGAACGGGAAAAACATTTCTTGCGGTTGCCATGGCTGTTACTGCTTTTAAGAACCGGGAGGTCAGCAGGATTATTCTTACAAGACCGGCTGTTGAAGCAGGGGAAAAGCTTGGATTCCTTCCGGGAGATTTGCAAAACAAGGTTGATCCTTATTTAAGGCCTTTATATGATTCATTGCATGAAATAATGGGACCTGAAACTTATCACAAGCATATGGAAAAAGGTGCAATAGAGGTGGCACCCCTGGCTTATATGAGGGGGCGGACCCTGGATGATTCATTCATTATACTTGATGAAGCACAAAATACAACACCTGAACAGATGAAGATGTTTCTGACCCGTATGGGTTTTGGTTCAAAAGTTGTGGTGACTGGGGACATTACCCAGATAGACTTGCCGGAAAATAAAAAATCCGGTCTTAAGGAAGTTATGAAAATTTTAAAAAACATAAAGGGAATTGAATTTGTTTACCTGACTGACCGGGATGTGATAAGGCATGAACTGGTGCAGAAAATAATCAAGGCTTATGACAGATATGATGAAAAAATGCGTCAGGTCAACCAATCGGGGGGCGAAAAATGAAACGGATGGACGATAAAAAAACTAATAATGATAACGGGAAAACAAGTGGTATTTTAAATTTTCTAAAAAGCAGGGAATTCCATATCTGGCTTATAGGAATCACAACATTGCTTTTATCTTTCCTGATAATTCAAAGCGGTATTATTAACAGAAAATATAATCTGGAAGTAGGGGACAGGGCTCCGGTAGATATTTATGCAACAAAGGATGTAGTGAATAAAATGAAGGCCGAGGAAAAAGCATTGCTGGTGCAGGATGCCGTTGAGCCTGTAATACGTAGGGACGATACTGTTTTGTATGCTGTTTCCAGCAGTGTCGACAATTTTATCAGTCAAATAGAAAAATCAAGAAAGTTTGTTCAAAAAGAAATGGAGAATGTGGCAAAAGGCACCGAAGATTATGCCCTGAAATTAAATGAAGCCCAGGAAAAAGCAGCTGCGGATTTAATTGCGGAAATCAATAAAATGAAAATTCCCCTTTCAGAGCAGCAAGTCAGTTACATTATAAAAACGGCAACCGATGAAGATATTGAAAACCTTAAAAAAATCACCATGGATATGATTTGGGAACGGATGATGGGGGAAATAACCCAGGAGAATCTTGCCAGTGTTATCATGGAAATGCAGACTGAATTCCAGCACAAGAATCTCAGCCAGGATCTGAAGAATATCGGTTCTCTTCTGGTTCAGACAATAATAAAGCCCAACCGGGTCATTGACCTTGAAGAAACTGAGATCAAGCGCAAACAGGCTTATGAAGATGCTTATGAGGAAGCTGCCAAAACCGAAAGGGTCCTGGAAGGAGAAAAAATCATAAGCAGCGGCGATATTGTAACCGAGGATATACTAAGCATGCTGGTGGAGCTTAACCTGATTGAGAAAAAAGGCAATTTTGATTATATGACTGCAGTTGGCGTATTTGTATTTGTTCTTTTGCTGGCAGTTGTTTTCGTGATGTATGTCTATAATTTCAACAGGGCGATGTTGCAGACCAGGAATAATGTCTTGATCATATGTATTACCATTTTGTTGACCCTTGGCCTGGGGAGGGGGATATACAGCATTGCCTCTCCTGCTGCAATTCCAATCTTCATTGCGGCTATGACCATTTCAATTCTGCTGGATGTAAAACTTGCGGTAATAGTCAATTTTATACTTGTTGCTGCATTATCCATCCTCATGAAAGCCAATCCGGGTTTTATTTACATGGGACTTATAAGCGGTACCCTGTCAGCATTTTTTGTTTCAAAAATGAATCAAAGAAGCAAACTCGCAGTAGCCGGCCTTTTAGTGGGGCTTATAAATGTGCTTATAATCATGTGTTATGGAATATTGAGCAAGAATACATTGGAAGCAATAACAAGGGACTGTTTTCTTGCATTCCTGAACGGAATTGTATCAATGATAGTGACCATTGGAATTCTGCCCTTCTGGGAAAGCACCTTTAATGTCATTACTCCTTTGAAGCTGATGGAGCTTGCAAATCCAACCCAACCGCTGATGAAAAGACTGCTCCTTGAAGCTCCGGGTACATACCACCACAGCCTGATGGTGGGAAACCTGGCAGAGGAGGCTGCTGAATCAATAGGAAGCAATTCATTGCTTGCCAGGGTGGGAGCATACTACCATGATATTGGGAAACTGAGAAGACCGTATTTTTTCAGGGAAAACCAACTGGCCGACAATCCTCATGAGAGAATGACCGCCAACTTGAGCGCTCTTGTCATAGTCTCCCACACCAAGGATGGTTATGAGCTGGCAAAAAAATATAAAATTCCTGCTGCAGTCAGGGATATAATCAAACAGCATCATGGAACCACCCTAATGATTTATTTTTACCACAAGGCAAAGAATACTGAGAAGTTGGAAACAGTGAAAGAAGAAAAGTTCAGATATGAGGGACCCAAACCTCAGACCAGGGAGGCTGCAGTTGTTATGCTTGCCGATTCTGTGGAAGCTGCAGTAAGGTCCATGGCTGATAAAACAGAAGGCAAAATAGAAGGCTTAATCAGAAAAATTATCAAGGAAAGGCTGGATGAAGGGCAGCTTGACAACTGTGAACTTACTTTTAAAGATCTTGATGCCATTGCCAAGGCTTTTATCAGGGTATTCAGCGGATATTTCCATGGGAGGGAGATTTATCCCGAATTAAAATCCAAAGAACAGGCATCTGAACAATACATAGAAGATCCCGTGCAAATGGCAATTGACCAGATGAAACAGGAAGGTAAGGAAATTGATGATGAAAATGATAATAGAGAACCTGCAAAATACGAAAGAATTAACCAATGAGCTTTACGAGACCCTGGAAAAGGCTGCATTATTGTGCCTTAAAGAAGTTGAATTTGATATGCCTTCTGAGATAAGCGTCTATCTTGTTGATGATGAATATATAAGAGAAGTCAACCGTGATTACAGGAATATTGACAGGCCAACGGATGTGCTTTCCTTCCCGCTGCTTGAAATAGACCATGGCAGCTTTACACCAAGTGAGTCCGACTTTGACCTGGACCAGAACCTGCTGGTGCTGGGAGATATTATTATATCCATAGAAACGGCAATAAAGCAGTCAGAACTGTATGGACACAGCTTTGAAAGGGAAATTACCTTTTTATTGACCCATGGAGTTTTTCATCTTTTAGGATTTGACCACGTAAACCCCGAGGATGAAAAATTGATGATGGGCATGCAGGAGAATGTTCTGAACAAAATGAATTTAAAGAGGGAAAATGAAGAATAAAAATCTGGTGGACAGCTTTAACAATGCTGTAAGCGGAATTATTCACACAATAAAAAGAGAAAAAAACATGAAATTGCATATAACAGCGGCTGTACTGGTATTGGTCTTAAGCTTCTTCTACAGGCTTACCAGAATGGAATTGCTGGTGGTTTGTGCAGCTATAGCACTGGTTTTTATATGCGAGCTTCTCAATACTGCAATTGAAATGTTAATGGATACTATTGTTGATGTCTATCATCCAAAGGCCAAAAAAGTAAAGGACATAGCAGCGGGTGCCGTGCTTGTATCAGCTTTTTTTTCACTTATTGCGGCCTATTTTATATTTTTTGACAAGTTCAGGTTTGACCTTGAGGCAGGCTTGAGAATAATTAGAGAGTCGCCGGTACATATTACAATTATCGCTCTTGCAATCACGATTTTTCTCGTGCTGGTGATAAAATTTATTATTGAAAAAGGAACACCTTTTCAGGGAGGCATGCCCAGCGGTCATTCAGCCATTGCTTTTTCCATAACAACTGCCGTAGCCTTCCTGACAGACAATACGATAATTGTCGTTTTTTGCCTGATAATTGCCCTGCTTGTGGTTCAAAGCAGGCTTGAAGCAAAATTTCACACCATATTTGAACTTATAGCAGGCGCAGTATTGGGTTTCCTTGTTACTTTGCTGGTTTTCCAGTTATTTTTCAACGGAAGTTGAGGTGCCGCTCAGCAGGTACCATAAGGGTAGCCTGCAGCAAAAGATTATCAGCAAAAGGTGTCTATGATTTTTTTACAAAAATAGAAGAACAAAATACAGGGGGTACAAAATTGGATTATTTGGAACTATATAAAATGGCAAAGGAAGCTAAAAACATGTCATATTCTCCATACTCGAATTTCAGGGTCGGAGCGGCAGTTATTATGGAGAACGGTAAGGTATATACCGGAGCGAACATTGAAAATTCAAGTTATGGAGCCACAGTTTGTGCAGAGCGCAGTGCCATTTTCAGGGCTGTACTTGACGGAAACCACAAGATAAAGGCTTTAGCCGTGGCAGCCGATACTGAGGATGAAATTTTCCCCTGTGGCATTTGCCTGCAGGTAGTCGGAGAGTTTTGCGATAATGAAACAAAGATACTGTGCGGCAGGGGAAACGGTGACTATGTAGTTTACAGCCTGGAAGACCTTTTGCCTAAAAGGTTTTCATTATAGTATTCAAAAATTATTAATTTATCGAGCTAATGGGGACGGTTTTGCTGTCATTGAAGTTGAACTGTAATACATGAAATTGTTAACCGGAGGTTGTTTATGTCTTTCAAATCAGGATTTGTAACTATTATCGGAAAGCCTAATGTTGGCAAGTCAACTCTTCTGAATGCATTGACAGGTGAAAAGGTGGCTATTACTTCAAAAAAACCGCAAACCACAAGGAATACAATCCGGGGGATTGTCACAAGACAAGACTTTCAGATAGTATTCATTGATACGCCGGGCATCCATAAAGCAAAGAATAAACTGGGGGAATACATGGTAAACCTTGTATTTACCACCATGAATGAAGTGGATGCAGTGCTTTACATGGTTGATGCCACATGGAGTGACAGCTGGGACAAGGATACCGTGGAGAAGCTGAAGAGCCTGAAGACCCCGGTATATTTGATTATAAATAAAATTGACATGATTGAAAAAGGGAAATTGCTGCCCATGATTGAAAGCTGCAGCAAAGAAATGGACTTCAAAGCGATTATCCCTGTTTCAGCAATTACAGGGGAAGGTGTTGATATAATCATCAATGAGATTGTTGCGGTGCTTCCTGAAGGGCCGCGCTATTTCGACGATGATTTTACTACGGACCAGCCGGAAAGGGCCATTGTTGCGGAATTTATCCGGGAACAGGCCTTTCACCTTTTGAGCGATGAAATTCCCTACGGGGTGGGAGTTGAGGTTACACAATTCAATGAAAGACAGGACAAGGATTTAGTTGAGATCAGGGCTGTAATATATTGCGAGAAGGATTCCCATAAAGGAATTATAATTGGAAAAGGCGGAAAAATGCTCAAAGAAATAGGCTCAAGAGCGCGTTTTGAAATTGAGGGCCTGCTTGGGGTTAAAGTCTATCTTGAACTTTGGGTGAAGGTAAAGGATGATTGGAGGAACAACGAAAGCATGCTAAAAATGCTTGGTTATAATTGATTTTTGAAAGCATGGCAGTACCTTGCGTTGATTGCTTTGTATTGTTAAAGTTTTTAAAAAGTGATGCTGATTAATCCATCCCATGATGAATTTACAAGGTATAAGGTCTTTATTTTGGAGAAATATAAATATATAAGGACTATTTTCAGAAAGGTCATATTGCTAATCAAACAAATGACAGCGAGGGGGATTATATTTGTTGAAGGATTTTCTTTGGAATGCATTTTTAAGAACGGGCAATATCGAGGCATATTTGGCACTTAAGGAAATTCTGCAAAAAAGTACAAATCAGCAGGAGACAATTGCAAAGGATGAGGTTGCAGTCAGCAATTAATTGATTTTAAGGGGAGTCATAATGGCTTTTTTAAAAACAAAAGGCATTATTATAAAAGAGGTCAATACAGGCGAAGCAGACAAGGTTGTGACAATTTTTACAGAAAGCAAAGGTAAGATTTCTGCTTACGCCAGGGGTGCCAGAAGGCCCAAAAACAGCCTTACTGCAAGTACCCAGTTTTTATGCTACAGTGATTTTGTTTTTTTTTCGGGAAAAGAAATGTATTCAATAAACAGTTGCCGGCTCATTGAGCATTTTTATAATCTTAGAAATGATATAATCAGGTTGACATATTCTGCTTATTTTGCAGAAATAATCAATGACGTGGTGCAGGAAAATGAACCGGCAATGAGTCTGCTCAAGCTTTTTTTAAACTCACTTTATTTGCTTGCCGCAGGAAAACATGACCCGAGATTCATAGCACGTGTTTTTGAAATGAGGCTGCTGGTCTTATCGGGATATTCTCCTGATGTAAGAGGGTGCATGGCTTGCAGCGGCACGGATCTTGATAATGTAAGCTTTAGTTTTGAAAGTTGCGGTTTTTTATGCAGCAATTGTTCCCAGACCGATAAATCTTCATATAAACTCAGTCCTGCTGCGGCACGGGCCATACAATACATTGCCTTTTCAGACAGTGATTCTTTATTTGGCTTTCGGGTCTCCGAAAGTGTGTTAAATGAACTGGAGCATGTATTTGGCCGGTACCTGAGTGAACGCCTTGAAAAAAAATATACTACCCTGGATTTTTTGAAAACAATAACATAAGTGCCACGAAATTTTCTGATTAGAAGTATTGACATGCAAATTCTATGCTAGTATAATGAATTATGCTGTTTGCGAACAGTAGCACTTAATTAAAACAGTCATTTTTAAATATGCGGTCGTGGCGGAACTGGCAGACGCGCACGTTTGAGGGGCGTGTGAGGGGCCTCGTATGGGTTCAAGTCCCATCGACCGCACCACAAATTGTCCGAAAACCCGCTATATTAGCGGGTTTTCTGCATAATTCAGCATTTTTTAATCTACATTTACGAAAACAATAAAATAAATTTTGATAATTCAGGAAAAGGTAAAACCAGGCTTTTTTTGTGGTAAACTTTTTTTGTACAATTATATTCATTTTACTCCATTTTTCATCGTGTAAGGAATATCATATTGACTTTCAAAATAGTTGTTTAAGTTTCATTATTAATGGTATATTAAGAATAAGAAAACATTAACAATTCACAAGGAGGTTTTTGCATGAATTTGAAGGGTACAAAGACTGCTGAGAATCTGCTTAAGGCATTTGCCGGTGAATCACAGGCACGCAACAGATACACTTTCTTTGCGTCAGTTGCCGACAAGGAAGGTTACAAGCAGATAAGGAACATATTCATTGAAACTGCAGACAATGAGAAGGAGCATGCCAAAAGGTTTTATAAATTTCTTCTGGAAGGTTTCAAAGGCGAGTTGCCTGCGACAATAGAAATCAATGCAGGTTACCCGGTGGCACAGGGCACAACCCTTGAGAATCTGAGGGCTGCACAAGCTGGTGAACATGAAGAGTGCGAAGATCTTTATCCTGCTTTTGCCAAGGTTGCAGAGGAGGAAGGTTTCCCGGAAATTGCCGAGGTATTCAGAATGATTTCGGTATCAGAGAAATACCATGAAATAAGATACAGCAAGCTTGCATACAATATTGAAAACGGACTTGTATTCAAAAAACCGGAAAAAATCAAATGGAAATGCGGTAACTGCGGTTATGTTCATGAAGGACCTGAAGCTCCCGGCTTATGCCCGGCTTGTGCTCATCCGCAATCTTTCTTTGAGGTTTACGTAGAGGCTTATTAATTTATCTTCATTATATATTTGGTATTGTTGAGGCCGGTTGTTGCAAGCTTCCATCAAAAGCTTGCTGATGCAAAGGGCATGTATGATTAACTTAAGATGCTATCAGGGGTAAGAATTTATGTAGTTGATTTGTTGGTTTGCAGAAAGTTAAGTCGTTGATTTATCGCAGCCAGGTTGGTGGTTTTTCGTAGAATTTAATTGAACTTCCTTTTTGTTTGGTAATATTCGTTGCAGGTTGGTCGGAGAGCAGTATTTATGAAGCAACAATGCAGAACCTGAAAAGCTTGTGGTATTGGTACCTCAAGGCTTGAGAAGAAAATTCATTGTATTAAAATTCTTACCCCTTTTAGTTATATAAAGCTTTTATATAAACAAGCATATCCTGACAGGCTGTTTTCAGCATGGTTACGGAAACACAGTATTATTACCTTGGAATTAAGTAATGTCCGTTGAGTCTGCCTAAAGCCGGCTCACTTAAATTACTTAATAACAAGGTATTTTTTTATTATTTAATTGCTTTTTTTCCTGTACTCTTTAAAGTGAACACGCAAAGCAAAAAAATGGTTGCTGAAAATGTGGTTGATTATGCTATCAACTATTGTTAAAATGTAATGTTAGAAGTATACTATTAATGTTAAATATGAACCGGATATTGCCGGAGCGAAATTTTTCAGCGCAATTACGAGCTTATAAGCGTATTTTTTGCTTGAAAGGGGTTATTAAATGGCAGGTTTTTTTGGGTTCTTCGATTATACCAAGCCAGGACCGGGCATACCAAAGGATGCTCCGCCTAAAGCGAGGTTTATAGTCTTTTTTGAGGTGCTTGGCAGGAAATTTTGGCCCCTTGTCAGGCTTAACATGATGTTTTTTCTGTTTAACCTGCCTGCTGTTGTTTTTGTATTTTTTCTGTCGCATTATTATATACCGCAGATAATGTTTGAAGATGCCCTGATGGATCTCTTGGTAAGGTTGATCATAGGTTCAATTTTTATTTGCATTCCTGTTATTACTGTAGGTCCGGTACAGGCAGGATTTACCTATATACTGAGGAATTACTCCAGAGAAGAGCATGCTTTTTTGTGGTGGGATTTCAAGGATGCATTCAAGGACAACTTCAAGCAGGGATTGCTGGTAAGCTTGATTGACTTGTTTGTTGTGTTCATCATAGGATTTGATTTGAATATTTACGGAACAATGACTTCCAACATAAAACCCATTGCCAGCGGCATGTTGGTAATGTTTTTTGTAATCTATGTAATGATGCATTTTTATATATATCCCATGATGGTTACATTCAAATTGTCCACCAGACAGTTGTATAAGAATGCCTTTATATTTGCTGTGATGAAATTCATACCAAACCTGCTGATATTGGTCCTGGTTGCCGGGTTGGTTTTAGCTTCATTTTATTTTAATTCATTAATCGGAGCAGTACTGTTTCCGTTTCTCACTTACAGCCTGACAGGTTTGATTATTAACTTCTATGTATATCCGCAGCTTAAAAAGTACATGATCGATAAAATTGAACAGGCTGACGGTGCCGGCAATGCAGAGGAAGGCACCATTGCAGGAGAAGAAATCAGTAGTGGGGCAGAAGGCAATGCAGCTGTAGATGACAGCAGTACAGAGGAAAATGACAAGGCTGAGAATACCAACGGCGATGTGGACAGTGCAGAGGAAAACAGCGGCAAGTAATACAGGCAACCTGGCGGCTTAAAATAGCGGTAGTGAAGCAGAAATTACTGCTTAAAATGATGACTGAATCAGAGGACCTTACACCTGAAAATATTGAAAGGCAAAGCGACGATTGGGCTTAAGAACAGATGCAACGAAGCAGGGTTGCAGTTTTAAAGAGCAGAAGCAAAGATAATATAAAGCAATTATTGCTAAATGCCTATAAAAGTAAAAAACTGACAGCTTAAACGGCGTCAGTTTTTCTGTACAGTGCAAATTCAACCACATTCTTTAAAGCTCGTTGAACATATCATTCATGCTGTAAAAACCGGGTTTCATATGGTATATAAACTTTGACGCTCTTAATGCGCCAACTCCGAATATGTCTTTAGACGTAGCCCTGTGGTTTATTTCTATTATTTCGTCGGTACCGGCAAATATTACAGAATGTTCACCGACTATTGTTCCACCCCGTACCGCATGTATTCCGATTTCATTTGAATTTCTTTTTCTTCTCTTGGAGTGCCTGTCATATACATATTCGCATTTTTGCTCAATTACAGAGTTGATTTCATCTGCAAGTACAAGGGCGGTTCCGCTTGGAGCATCAATTTTTTGGCTGTGGTGCTTCTCGATTATTTCTATGTCAAAGTTCCCGTAAAGTGCTTTTGCGGCCCTTTTTACAAGGTCAACCAGCAGGTTGATTCCCAGAGACATGTTGGCACTGAATAAAACCGGTATTTTTAATCCAGCATCCCTGAGTTTCATTTTTTGTTCCGAAGACAGACCGGTTGTAGCCATAACCAAAGGCTTATTTGTTTTAAGGGCAAATTCAAGTATTTTATCAAATACGCTGGGGTGGGAAAAATCCAGGATGACATCAAACCGGACATTTACGTTTGCCAAATCGGTGAATACCGGATAGTCATTTTTGATAGAAGTATTTATGTCAAGCCCCCCGGCAATTTTTACTTCATCATCCAAAGCGGCGAGTCTTGTTATCACCTGTCCCATTTTTCCGTTACATCCGCTCAAAAATATATTAACCATTTTAAAATCACACCTTCCGGGCACTAAAATGACAGTGCCATTTATCTTTATGTATTTTCACTGACTTTAAGAGATCCGCTTGTTTGCATATTGCCTTGAACAAAGGCAAAGTCTTTGCATCTTAACCTTACTTGAATATCAGGGCTTAATCAATCAGGCCATAGTTTTTCATAGCTTTTTTCAGAAATTCCAGGTTTTTTTCACTCATATCCACAAGGGGCATTCGGCATTTGCCTACATTCATACCCATTAAGTTCATTGCTGCTTTAATGGGAATTGGATTTACTTCAATAAATAATGCTTTAATCAGTTCAAGAGTAGCCAGTTGAATTTTCCGGCTTCCTTCAACATCGCCATTCAGGAACTTTATAACCATTTTGCTTGTATCCTTTGGAATAATGTTTGCCATAACCGAAATTACACCTTTACCACCCATGGCAAGCAGCGGAACTACATTTGCGTCTTCTCCGGAATAAATAGTCATATCATCGCCACAGAGGTTCACAATGTCTCCGACCTGGGCAAGATTGCATTCTTTTATGGCTGTTATGTTTTCAACCTCGGATAATTGCTTTACAGTTTCAGGATTTATGTTCATTCCGGTCCTTGAAGGCACGTTATAAAGCACCACCGGTATGCTGATGCTGTTGGCAATTGCCTTGAAATGCTCATATAAACCCTTCTGGGTTGTTTTATTATAATACGGGGAAACACTTAATATAGCGTCAGCACCAACATCTTCTGCCAACTGGCTCAGCTTTATTGCATGCACGGTATCGTTGCTGCCTGTGCCTGCTATTACAGGGACACGTTTATTTACTTTTTCAACTGCAAACCTGATGACGCTTATATGTTCATCATCGGGCATGGTTGAAGCTTCTCCCGTAGTTCCGCAAACAACTATGGAATTTGTGCCCTCTTTAATTTGGAATTCAATAAGTTCTTCAAGTTTATCAAAATCAACACCAGTATCTGTAAATGGAGTAACAATTGCAACTCCTGAGCCTGTAAATATCGGTTTCTTCATAAATAATGCCATCCTTTCATTATTTAGTTATGGCCTTCCGGCCAAGCTTATTTCCAAAAAGCTGATGAAGCGGTTTTGTTCGTTTCCCTGGTTTTTCTTGCCTTGCTGCATAAAATTTTCCGGGCAGCTATTTAAATTATAATCATGCTTGAATTATTATATACATAATACTTTAAGCAATAAGGGTTGAACTGAAAAAAGCTGGTATCATAAAGCGAAATACCAGCCGTCTTAATAACCATTAACACAGTTTTTATGACTTCCGATAGCGCTTCATCATAAACGATGACAGTTATACAGCTCTTAACTGTATACCCAGGATGTCTATTTTATGGGGAAACAAACATCCTTCGGCACTTTTCCCTTTCAAACTACATGACCACTATCCCCGGTATTTCTCACAGCAAAACCATATTTTTCTGAAGCTTCAGTCCGCAGACATGAACAATTTCGTATTTTTTGGGAGATAATGTTTTTAAGACCCATATTTCTCTGTAGTTATACTAATGAAAAATGCACCTCTATCGTATTTTTATATTATGATAACACCACAAATACAGGATGTCAAACTTTTCTTATACCGCCAAATTAAATAAAGCAAAGCTATTATTTTTAATATTCATCCATAATTTATGTACTGTCATCTTCGGGGGGGGTTATGTCAAAACAGCAGCGTAAAAGTGGTGCAGCCGGCTAAAAAGTATCTGTCACAGACTTCTTTTATAATTTTATTCAGAAATTTATGAAATAGTGCATGTACAATTTGCTTTGTAAAATGTTACAGGATTATTAAAGATGACAATTCCGGCAGGAATATAAAGCCAATTGTCGAAATATTAAAATTATTGTATTTTACCAAAGAAAAAAAGGGGATAAATAATGAAAAAGCATTTCACTAAAATATTTGTTTGCCTGGCTTTGATTATTTCTGCACTTTTTTGCAATACCACGGCTTATGCCCAATATTCAATTCCAAACTATATAAGAATAGGGCTTTATTATGGCGATAATGGCGTAAGCAGCTTTAATGTGAGTGCTGGAAAGGGATTAATATTCGGGGAATATACAGTATCCGATTTCAAAGTATTACTCGAAGACAAAACAAGCAGTACATATAATATCCGTAAAGACAGCTACTTTTATGAAACAAACGGAACGTTAAAAGAGTGCAGTCCGAATAGTTTACCGGATGGCAAAGTATATGGACCTTATCATGTTTTTATAGGCGGCCCCTTTGGTGAGTTGGAATCAATAATTACAAGTATTATGGTTTACAGGCAAAAAGGAATTGATGCATACCCCGTATATACAGGTTCATGGGAGATCTGGGCCGGCTTCTATAAAAGCAGCGAAGAGGCACAAGGCGGGATTACCCTGGTGGAAGACATCCTTGGTTTGGGAGCTTACAAGGTGGTGGAACCGTCATCTTCACGAATAGTAATTTCAACAGGCGGGCAGGTAATGTTTGTTTACAGCTCGGGGTCAGGAGCTCTTCAGATCAGACCCCAGAGTGAAAACAATCCTTACAAATTGACATTGAACAATTCCAATTACAGGGGATACCTGGAAGTCAGAAGATTTTGGGACAGTGATATGACGGTGATAAACATATTGCCCTTTGAAGAATACTTATATGGAGTAGTCCCGATTGAAATGGGCTATAATTCACCCATAGAAGCTTTGAAAGCACAGGCTGTCGCCGCCAGGACTTATGCAGCAGCTACCCTGGGGAAATATTCCAAGTGGTACTTCGACCTGTGCAATTCAATGAACACCCAGGTTTACAAAGGCTATGACTCTGAGAAACCGTCTACAAACCAGGCGGTGGATGAAACAAGGGGAAAAGTTTTGACATACAACGGACAGCTTATCAATGCATTCTATTTCAGCACCAGCGGCGGCAAAACCGAGGACTACATCAACGTATGGGGCAACTATGAAATACCGTACCTTAAAAGCGTTGATGACAGCTATGAACCTGAATCCGCCCAGTATAGAAATTGGGAAGTAACTTTGACTCTTGCACAAATAAAACAGTATGTAGGAAGCGATATCGGTGACATCACCAATGTTGCAGCAACCCGTTATTCCGACAGCGGCAGGGTGATTGAACTGGTTGTTACCGGGACAAAAGGAAGGAAGGTCTATAAAAAAGACGAGTGCAGGACCATATTTGGATTAAGAAGCCAGATGTATACCATCAGCAGCGACGGTCAAAAAGTTTATATTACAGGTGTTGTTTATTCTCCTGAAATCAACACCCTTGATAATAAATATATAGTAACTTCCACCGGAACCGGTTTGCTTTCTGGTTCAAGCATATCAATTATCGGAGCTGACGGAAAAATTGTCAGCATTTCAAACACTTCTCAAAGCTATAAATTCATAGGCCATGGATGGGGCCACGGGCTGGGTATGAGCCAGGAGGGGGCAAAAGGCATGGCCAATGCCGGGTTCAATTTTCAGGAGATTTTACAGTATTATTATACCGGCGCAGTTGTCCAATAGCTGCATTTCGAAGGGATTTATACACGAAACAGTTGCAAGGCTCCCAATGTAAAAATTGTAATCATAGTATCTTGTGCAATTGAGCATTTTGGTGTATTATTATTTGCAATGCTTGGAAAGAATATTCTTGTAATATTCAAGGCCTTTGCCGCAACTTATTTCAAAAAAAGTAAGGATAGATTATGAAAGTCACTGATTTTGATTATTACTTGCCTGAAGAATTAATTGCCCAGGAACCCTCAAAGGAGAGACAAATGTCAAGGCTTCTTGTACTTGACAGGACTACCGGGGTGATTGAGCATAGAATATTTAGAGATATAACAGACTACCTTGACAAAGGCGATTGTCTTGTATTGAATGATACACGGGTGATGCCCGCAAGGCTGCTTGGAACCAGGGAAGGCACCGGAGGCAGGATTGAGTTTGTCTTATTGAACAGGATCAGGGAAGACGTATGGGAAGTAATCTTAAAACCTGGTAGAAGGGCAAAACCCGGAGCCAGGTTTCAGTTTGGGAACGGTCTTTTGAAAGCTGAAATACTTGAAGTTGCTGAAGAAGGGAACCGCATTGTGCGTTTTGAGCATCAAGGGGTTTTCGAAGACGTTTTGAACCAGGTTGGTATTATCCCGCTTCCTCCATATATAAAAAAAGGCATTGACGATCCTGAAAGATACCAGACCGTTTATTCCAGGAATACCGGTTCAGCAGCGGCACCTACAGCGGGACTTCATTTTACTGAAGAACTATTGAAGACCATTACCGATAAGGGAGTTGACCTTGCATATATTACTCTTCATGTGGGGCTTGGGACTTTTCGTCCTGTAAAGGTAGAAAACCTGGAAGAACATAAAATGCATTCGGAATATTTTCGAATAGATGAAAAGGCATGCCGGACAATCAACCTTGCCAAAGAAAGAGGGAACAGGGTAATTTCTGTTGGAACAACCAGCTGCAGGGCACTTGAGACCGCAGGAGCCAGGGAAGGATATGTCAAACCCTTTGAAGGCAGGACGGATATCTTTATTTATCCCGGCTATAATTTCAAAGTTGTGGATGCCTTGATTACCAATTTTCATCTTCCCCAGTCAACATTGCTTATGCTTGTGAGTGCCCTGGCAGGAAGGGAGAAAATACTGAATGCCTATCAGGAGGCTATTAAGTTTAGGTACAGGTTTTTCAGCTTCGGGGATGCAATGTTTATTAAATAGGAAAGGTGATTAAAAATGCCGGCTATAAAATATGAATTGATCAAGCAATGCAAGCAAACAGGCGCAAGGCTTGGAAGGGTTCATACTCCTCATGGGAGCTTTGATACACCTGTCTTTATGCCGGTAGGAACCCAGGCTACTGTTAAAGGAATGTCTCCCGATGAATTAAAGAGCATAGAAGCCAAAATAATTCTTTCCAACACCTACCACCTTTATATGAGACCGGGAAATGCCCTTGTGAGGGAAGCCGGAGGACTCCATAAATTTATGAACTGGGACCGGCCGATTTTAACCGACAGCGGGGGTTTTCAGGTGTTTAGCCTCAGCAGTCTCAGGGACATAAAAGAGGATGGAGTCATTTTCAGATCCCATATAGACGGTTCAAAGCATTTTTTCACTCCTGAGAAGGCGATTGAAATACAAAACGACCTGGGTTCGGATATAATAATGTGTTTTGACGAATGCATACCTTATCCAAGTGAATACAACTACGCAAAGGAGGCCCTTAAGAGAACAACACGATGGGCCAAAAGGTGCAGGGAATTTCATAAATATATGGAAACACAGGCTTTGTTCGGTATAGTGCAGGGCGGCATGTATAATGATTTGCGAAGGGAAAGTGCCCTGGAACTTATGGAACTGGACTTTCCCGGATATTCCATAGGCGGTTTGAGCGTAGGGGAGCCCAGTGAGCTTATGTATGATATTTTGGAAAACACGGTACCCCTCCTGCCGGCTGACAAGCCCAGGTATCTGATGGGAGTAGGCAGTCCGGACTATCTAATTGAAGGCGCCATCAGGGGAATAGATATGTTTGATTGTGTGCTGCCCACAAGAATAGGGCGGAACGGTACCATACTGACCAGTGAGGGAAGGATAATCATAAGAGACGCAAAATATGCAAGAGATTATGGGCCAATGGACCCAAAATGCGACTGTTATGCATGCAAGAATTTTTCAAGGGCTTACGTGCGCCATCTGTTAAAAGCCAATGAAGTTCTTGGAATAAGGTTGACTACATGGCATAATCTAAGGTTCTTAATCAACTTGATGAAAATGGTTAGACAAGCTATAATGGAAGATAGACTGGGAAGTTTCAGGAATGAATTTTTTGAATCTTTCGGGTACAAAGTTTAATTGGTACAGTTGCTATTAAAGTTATGAAAAATAGCTTTATTAAATAAATTTACACCGCAAGGAGGAATAACATGCCTTTTATGTTTTTACTTACTGAAGCTCCTGCAGCAGCAGAGGAAGCTCTGTCACCGGCCAGCAGTATAATAGGGCTTATCCTGTATCTGGCGTTTTTTGGAGGAGCGATTTATTTTATTGCATTTCGTCCTCAAAAGAAAAGGGAGAAAAAGTTGCAGGAAATGGTTAATAAGCTTATTGTCGGCGACAAGGTGACAACAATTGGCGGTATTACCGGAAAAGTTGTCAATATCAAAGACGATGAGATTACTATCGAAACAAGCATTGAAAAAAGCAAGATTCAATTCAAAAAGTGGGCAGTCAGGGATGTGGACAAACCGGTAGAAAGTTGATGTTCCAATTGAAATATGAGGGCGCGAGCCCTCTTTTCACTGTCCAAAAGAATGTTGCCCCGGGGAGGATTTTTTGGCTGATTTAAAAGCTCAAGCCCTTTCTTCACTGTCCCGAAGCTTTTTTTAAAGAGGCGGCTTAAGACGGTTCTAACTTTTTACGCACTGAAATAGATATTAATAAGGTAATTGCAACCGGTAATTTGAATTTTATCTATTGGAGGTGCACCATGTATAAAATGGCCGTCAAAAAGACCAAAACCACAAAAGAATATTCTCATTTAACCGCGATACTTAAGGGGCTTGTTGTGTCATACATAATAACAATACCGGTTTTTTTCATATTTGCTCTTGTTTTAAGCAAAATTGATTCATGCGCAAATCTTGTTTCCCCTGTTGTCCTGATTACTACTATTTTAAGCGTGATGGCGGCAGGAATGGTTTCAGCCAGATGCATAAAATCCAGAGGCTGGCTGAACGGAGGGATAACCGGTGTTTTATATATGCTGGTTTTATTTATTCTGGGAAGCATCATATATATGGACTTTTCAATAAACAGAAATGTGCTTTTCATGTTTTTGATCGGTATACTGGCAGGAATAGTAGGGGGCATACTTGGCGTCAACACCAAGATCGCTTACAAGAAGCGATAGGTATTGCAAAGTTGGACGAATATATACTTATGGCATGAAATATATGCAGAACAGGGTTATTTGCGATGCAAATCCGGCTAAAAGCGAGCGGGGCCCGATGCCCCGGGCTTTTCTAATAGCAAGGCTCTTATTTTGAGAAAACTGACGGGCGTGATGAAGCAAAAATGCTACCGCTTTTTTACTCGCCCTCTGCGGCTTAAAAAAAGCTAAAAAAACATCTTGTTTTTCACACATTTTTGCCTTCAGCTCACCTGGTTTTCTGAAAAAATAAGCCATCTGCTATTATTCTGTATACATTTCATTCATTTCAGCTGATTTCTTGTCAATGGTGTATTGCAGGTTTATTTAACAGTCGTCTGAACAGTAACCTCTAGGCCAATCGGGGTTGGCTTTAATTTGCAATTTTTTGCTTTACATTTTTTATGTTTCGTGTTAGCATTTATAAATGTCATATTAAGGTTCACAGTCTTATAATATTCTTTGGCTGATTCCAAACTATAACATTACAGTTGAAACATAATTCAGGAGGAAATCATGAAAGTAGATCTGTTTGCAACACCGTCCGGTATTCAGGAAGCATTTTTAAAAGAGAGAACGGCAGTAGTAATAGATGTTCTTCGTGCCACCAGTACCATAACTACAGCCCTTTACAACGGCTGCAGTAAAGTTATTCCGGTGGTTGATATCGAAGAAGCCCTCAGCATTGCAAAAAATTATGACCCCGGGACCTTTCTTCTGGGAGGAGAGCGGTTCGCACAAAAAATTGAAGGGTTCCATTTGTCCAATTCTCCCAGGGAATATACCCGTGATGCGGTTGAGGGAAAAACCATCATATTTACCACCACAAATGGCACCAAAGCAATTAGAAAGGCGTCAGAAGCCAGAGATATTGTTATTGCTTCTTTTCTTAATGTAACCCGGGTATGTGATTATATTAAGGAGAAAGGACAGGATTTGGCGATTATATGCGCAGGGACCGACGGCCGTTTTTCCCTGGAAGATATACTTGCTGCAGGAGCAATTGCAAGCCAATTAAAAAATGAACTTGATGTAAAACTGGATGACCTTGGTTTGGCAGGTTGTTTTATGTATGAGAAAAACAGGGACAACCTTGCCGGGATATTAAGGAATACACTTCATTACTCCCGTCTGGTCGGACTGGGGTTCGATAAAGATATAGAAGTATGCCTGAGCCTGGACACTTCACCTGTTGTTCCGGTATACCGTGATGGGGTTAACTTGACAGGCGTTCACTTATTATGACACAAGTGAATACCTACAGTGATGAAATGGTTCTCAGGTTTATCATGGGTGCTGAACCGCTGGCAAACTTTGATGCTTATGTTGCCCAGTTGAAAGCATATGGCATAGAAGAAGCGATTCAAATTACTCAGAATGCATATAACAGATATATAGGCCAATAAAATATCTTCAAAATGTATCCCCCAAAAAAATAAAAAAGTGGTCAGAGGAGCTGCCTGAATAGCTTTGGGCAGCTCCCTTCTTTTTGCAATGTTTTTAAGTCAGAATTTCCTTGATATAACCCAGGACAAGGGAATTATTGCATATATATTTCCTTTGCCGCATTTGGGAAGCCAGGTGCATTCAAACATAGTATTCCTGATAAAGGAAGACTATTTCTTTAATATATTTGAAGATGCCATGGGCTCATTTAATGGAGATATTTATATATTCAACAGGAATTTAAATCTTGTATACAGCAATGCTGCATCAGAGGAGCAATACAAATCTCTCACGGTTGATAATGCCAGAAGAATAAAAGGAACAGGTTTGCTGCATCAGAAAATTAATAATAAAAAGCTGATTCTTATGCGAAGTATTTCTGAAGAGCTTGGACTGACATATATAGTGGCTATGGATGAAAAGGAGTTTTATAGTAAGAATTTTGATACCAAATATCCCTTCTTCCTGCTCGGAGGGGCACTAATGCTTCTTTGCATATTTTTTGCCCTGATGATGGCATATTACAACTACAGGCCCATAAAAAGCCTCATCTATGATATTACCGGGCAAAAGGCGAATTTTGACAACGTAAATGAGCTTGAAATTATTAAAAACTTCTATAATAAGACGGTCAATGAAAAAATGCTGCTTTCGGTACAGTTGGACCAGCAAAACCGCATTGTAAAGAATCAGTTTTTATACAAGCTGATCAGTGGCAAATGCAGCAGCATTAATGAGTTGGAATATATTGAATCATACACCGACCTTAAATTTGACAAGAGCAATAACCTTGTTATAGTTATATCCCTGTTCAACAGTCAGAATAAAGAACTGCAAATGGAACAAATCATCAGCGCCAGCGACAACATTGGTTTCCCCAATGCCCATATTTATGTTACTGAGATGTTGCTTGAAGAAAGTATATCATATGTTTGCAATTACGATGGCAGCCAGGATGACACCACACGATATGAAATAGCCAATAAAATATGGAGTGTTTTAACATCCCAGGGCATCAATAATATAATGGTAGGTGTCGGGTCCATTTACGACAGCCCCATGGAAATTTATCTATCATATATTGAAGCAAATGCAGCGCTCCAGACAGCCTTGCAAAATGAAGAACATTATATATTCCTTTATAAAAAGGATACAATGTCTGACTACGTTGATTATTGCTTCTCTACAATGGATAAATCACTGCTGATTGAAGGTATGCAGCATGGAAATGAGCAAGTAGCCCTTTCGGCTCTTGATACAATTGTTCAGCAAATGCAAAGGCATTGCAGCTCTTTTACTATTATGCAGCTGCAGTGCTTCGACATCCTGAACATGATAATTAAACTCCTGTCACAGGAAGGTATAACCATTGATTCGGATATCATGGATAAATGTGCTACATTTAATTCTCTAATTGAATTCAAAGAGCAAGTAAGCACCATAATCGACGTTGTTTGCAATGAAATCAAATCCAAGAGGGAACTTCACAATACCATGATTAAGAGCAAGGTACTTGCCTTTATCAAGGATAATTACTGTCGAAGCGACTTTTCACTTGAGTTTGTATCTTCAACCCTCGGTATAACAAAATCAAGGATTAATGCCATATTGAAGGAAGAAACCCTGTGCAGCTTTGTCCAGTTTGTAACCATGCTCAGGATGGAAGAAGTAAAACGCCAGTTGAGGGAAACCGATAAGAAGATACAGGATATAGTAAAAGATGTAGGTTATATAGACGTTTCAAACTTCAGCCGCAAGTTTAAGAACAGCGAGGGTCTGACCCTGGGACAGTACAGGCAGTTGTACAGTTGATTTTTTTCTCATTATCGGGCAATCCAATTCATCTTATTATTGGATAATGCAATTCAGTTATTATGAGCAACCACTACAGTTGAATGAAATGCATGCAGACAAAACAATAATCTGAAATTATCCAAAAGCTTCACCGGTAAATAATTCTTTCAATAATGATTTTAATGTGCTATAATGTGACTTGAAAAAATGACTACAGGAGGGCTTTCATATGAAACATGTTAAAACTGTTAACGGATCAACCTTGAACAGCAGCCTGAAAAAAGGCGGATGCGGCGAATGCCAGACATCATGCCAGTCTGCTTGCAAGACTTCATGCACAGTTGCAAATCAGAGTTGTGAAAAGAAATAATATAGGGTAATAGTTATCAGATAGGGGCACTTGCTGTTCGCCCCTGAGTATTTTATTTTAAACCAGGCAATCTTATTTATGAATGAAGCGTGTCTTTTAAAGAACCTGCCGATTTAGGTATTTTTTTATGCCAATTTTAAATTATTGCCCGGGAGTATGCCAAAAAGGTCAGATTCACAGAAATTCAGTTCTGTGTGGAGTTACAGGACCCAATGGGTATTAAAAGAATTTAAAATTTACTTATTTTAAACTGCTGCTTTCCGGGGGCTCTTCAGGGAGTTTGCCCGAAAAGCGGCAGCAGGATGTTTACTATTTATATTTAGAGAGGCTGAATGTGTGTGATACACAAATTCTCGATGTTTGGGACAAATATAGTTGCAGATGTCAACAGTGGGGCGGTGCATGTGCTGGACAACCTTGCATATGAACTCCTTGACTATTTGGGTAAGGCAAGCAAAGAAGAAATTATCGGAAAGTTTACCGGAAAGTATGAGGAAAAAGAAGTTTTGGAAGCCCTGGAGGAGTTGAATACTCTGGTGGAAGAAGGTCTTTTGTTTTCAGAGGATATTTATGAAGACTATGTCGCCAATCTGAAAAGAGAGCCTGTCGTCAAGGCATTGTGCCTTCATATTTCCCATGACTGCAATTTAAGGTGCAAATACTGCTTTGCCTCCACCGGAAATTTTGGCGGCGCAAGAACCATGATGCCCGAAGAGGTTGGCATTAAGGCAATTGACTTTCTAATTGAAAAATCCGGCAACAGGAGAAACTTGGAGGTGGATTTTTTTGGTGGAGAGCCCATGCTCAATTTTGATACGGTGCGAAAAATAGTACTGTATGCCAGGGAAAGGGAAAAGAGTGCGGGTAAAGTTTTCCGGTTTACCATAACAACCAACGGAACCTTGATGAAAAAAGAGGATATGGAGTTTATAAACAAGCATTTTTATAATATTGTTTTAAGCATTGACGGCCGCAGGGAGATAAATGACAGGATGCGTGTTTTTTGCGACGGGTCAGGCTGTTATGACAGAATCCTTCCTCGCATAAAGGATATTGTAAAATCAAGGAATGGGCAGAATTATTATGTACGGGGAACCTTCACCAGAAACAACCTTGATTTTTCAGAGGATGTTTTTCACCTTGCCGATGAAGGTTTTGATCAAATATCAATTGAGCCCGTTGTGGCAGCAAAAGATACAGGATACGACATACGGGAGGAAGACCTTGAAAAAGTTCTCTCCGAGTATGAAAAGCTTGCTTTTGAGTATGTGAACAGAAGAAAGTCCGGGCAGTTTTTCAATTTCTTTCATTTTATGATTGATTTAAGCCAGGGACCCTGTGTTATAAAGCGTATAAGCGGATGCGGCTCAGGCCATGAGTATCTTGCCATAACTCCGGAGGGGGATATTTACCCCTGCCATCAGTTTGTAGGCAAGCCCGAATTTAAAATGGGAAATATCATGGATGGGTCGATAAATGAAATTATATCTGATACTTTCAAGAAATCCAACGTATACTCCAGACCGGAATGTCAAAAGTGCTGGGCGAAGTTCTACTGCAGCGGGGGATGTGCGGCAAATTCATACCAGTTCAACGAAGATATCAACGTCCCTTACAGAATAGGCTGTGAAATGGAGAAAAAAAGGCTGGAATGTGCAATTTGGATAAAAACACAAATATGAAATAAACAGGGAAACATGTGATGTATTGACGTCAATTTTTACAAAGTATATAATACTTTCGTGCAAGCAGAAGAGGACATGATAAGGAGGAAATTCGAAAAATGAGAGGTAATAATGCACTTGGGCTGATAATTACGGTATTGATTATCACGCTTTTTACCTATATAGCCGCATTTGGCTTGAATCTATTCGGATGGGAAATTCCAGGTGTAAACGATATCAGATTCGGCACCGACATTCGGGGCGGTGTAAATGCGATTTTGTATCCTGATGTAGAAAACCCTTCAGAAGAAGATCTGGAAACTGCCCGGACCATCATTGAAAAAAGGCTTGACGGAAAAGGAATTTTCGACAGGGAAGTTACCACCGAGACAGAGAATGGAAGAATCATTGTTTCCATCCCATGGGGGAAAGGCGAAACTGACTTCAATCCCCAGGCTACCATTGACGATATAGGAAAGACAGCCCTTCTTACTTTTCAGGAAGTTGACGAAGATAAATTGGATGAAAACGGTGATCCGCTGCCGACAGGCAGGATTGTTATACAGGGAACTGATGTAAAGGACACCGGAGTTGCCAAACATCCGGACACCGGGCAAATAGTGGTAGTCCTTGAACTTACTGAAGAAGGTGGCAAGAAGTTTGAAGAAGCCACCGGAAGGCTGATAGGAAAACCAATAGCAATTTTTATGGATGATCAGTTTATATCGGATCCTGTGGTTCAGACAAAAATTTCAGGGGGCACTGCTACCATAGAAGGAAATTTCACTCCCAAGGAGGCGGGAGAGCTGGCTTACATTATCAAGTCAGGTGCTTTGCCTTTCAGGCTTGAAGCAAAACAGGTCAACTCCATTAGCCCCACACTTGGTGAAAATGCCTTGAGCGTTACGATACTGGCCGGATTTGTTTCGTTGATTCTTGTATTCTTATATATGATTTTATATTACAGGCTTCCTGGTTTATTGTCCTGTATAGCGTTGCTTGGTTTGGTGGCAGGGCAGCTGCTTATTATTTCCTGGGCAGGTATTACCCTTACACTGCCGGGAATTGCCGGTATTATTCTCTCAATCGGTACGGGTGTTGATGCCAATGTAATCATTAATGAAAGAATAAAAGAAGAGCTGAAAAGCGGCAAGACTTTGGGAGCATCCGTAGAATTGGGTTTTAAGAGAGCGTTTACCGCTATTTTGGACAGTAATGTAACAACATTGATGTCAGCCGCTGTTTTGTATGTTTTTGGCACAGGACCTATAAAAGGCTTTGCAGTTACACTGTTTCTCGGTGTAATGTTAAGTTTCCTGACAGCCATTGCTGCTTCAAAGATAATGGTCAGATCGACAACCAGTTTGAGTTTTGCTAAAAATAAATGGTTGTACGGGGCTTAAGGAGGTGCGAAGATGTTTGATTTTGTAGGAAAAAGGAATTACTTTTTTATAATTTCAGCTTTAATACTGATTGCCGGGATTATAAGCTACTTTGTAAACGGTCTTCAAATGGATATCCAGTTTGAAGGCGGAACACTTTTGCAGATAGAGATGAACGATGGGAACTTTGATGTGGCAAGGGCGGAAGAAGTGTTTAAGGAAGCGGTCAATAAGGCAGCCTCCGCTCAGAAATTGCAAACCATAAATGCTGAGGACAATAAGGTTATTTATATGCTTCAGCTAAGAATATCAAGTTCCGAAACCCTGACCGATGATGAGAGAAATAATGTGGTTGATGCATTGAGGAAAGAGTTTAATATAAAAGAGGATGCTGCCATTGAAATGCAGAGTGTTGAGCCCTTTATAGGCGCAGAGCTGAAAAGAAACGGTATAAAGGCTGCAGTAGTCGCTTCCGTTCTTATAGTGCTTTATATATGGTGGAGATTTAGAATTATGTCTGGTTTGTCCGCTGCTGTTTCTGCATTAATAGCACTCATACACGATGCATTGGTAATGTTTGCAACTTATACCCTTTTCCAATTGCCTCTGAATGAATCCTTTATTGCAGCAATATTAACAATACTTGGTTATTCAATCAATAATACAATTGTTGTTTATGACAGAATCAGAGAAAACCGAAAACTGCTTAAAAGGGCAACAAATACGGAACTGGTTAATATAAGTATTTCGCAGACATTAACAAGGTCCATCAACACTGCTGCAACCACATTGATTTGTATATCAACCCTATATTTGTTTTCATTTTATTATAACATTCAATCAATCAAGGGGTTTACTTTTCCCATACTTGTAGGGCTTGTGGCCGGTACTTATTCCTCAATCTTTTTAGCAGGTCCCATGTGGGCTGCCTGGAGGGAAAGCCGACAGAGAAAAGTAGTTGCCAAAAAGGTGTAAGTTTAAGTCAGCAAACGGTTTGAGTAAAGTGGAAAGCAGAAATTTGAAAGCTGAAAGCAGTCTGACTTTTATAGAACAAGTGATTTATATAATTCAAGCAAAAAAAGAAGTATGGCAAGAAAGATGTATATTAATGAAGCAGCCTGTAACCAGGCTGCTTTACTGTTAAATTAGTCAGTTTTTTGAAACACTTGATAAGTACAAGAAATTCCCCGTCTGCGGTTATAAAAAAAGTGCTTTTTCAGCTTCACAGCCTCTTAAGAAAAAAATCAATCAATATGCCGCCTATTACAGCTTCTGCAAACATTGTGAAACTTGTTTTAATTATTGAAATTGACAGATGCTCATAATACCAATCATATCCGAATACAGTATGGTTAAGTACTTTCAAAAGGGCTCCTATGGTTAATAACCCTAAAAATAACCAGGTTCCGATTTTTATAATCTTCTTTGACGGACTTCCAAGTTTGCTCAGTTCCATTGCGATCTTTTTAAAGCTTTGTTTCAAATTTGCATGCATTGCCTCACTTCTCCCCAATCCCCAAAAATAAAGTTTACGTATGTGAATAATGTGGTAAAATATATTATCCATTAAGATGGAATCTCTAATGTTAGCGCGAGTATTTAAATACTAACATAAAGGGCTGCGGTCTTCAATACTAAATGTTTTCCAAGGGATTGCCATGTTAAAAATTTATCAAAAAGTTAAATCAAGAAGAAGGAAAAAATCTTTTGATGTAGAATATAACTTAAACTGTAATGCGGGATGAATATTAAATTTAAATTAAAAGAAGGATTATTATCAAATATGTCGAACAATTAAATTATAAAGTAATTCAGGAATTTTTCTTACGGGGGAGTATATGTCGGTTGGAAAGTTCGGTGGGTAGATGGCTTTTTATTCAGAAGACATAATAGAAGAAGTAAGAGTAAGTAATGATATCGTAGACGTTATTTCAGAATATATCAGGCTAGAAAAAAAAGGATCAAATTTTTTTGGATTATGTCCTTTTCACAGAGAGAAAACACCATCTTTTTCAGTTTCACCAACAAAACAAATATTTAATTGTTTTGGCTGCGGAAAAGGTGGAAATGTAATCCAGTTTATCATGAATATAGAAAACCTGGATTTTCCTGAAGCGATAAAATTACTTGCCAACCGGGCGCGGATTACCTTACCTGAAGATGAAGACCGGGAAACCCATAAGAAGAATATTCTGAAGAATAAAATAATTAAGATCAACACCGAAGCAGCAAGGTTTTTTCACAACAAGCTGAAGGACAAGACTTCCCAAAAAAAAGCATTGTTGTACCTGAAGGAAAGGGGCATTGCACCAGGCACAATTGTTAAGTTTGGCATCGGATACTGTTCCGATGAAGGAGATGAACTTTTTAAGTACTTATCGAAGGCAGGTTACAATGAAGAAATAATTGTCAAAAGCGGACTTGCCATAAAAAGTGAAAAAGGCGGGTGTTATGACAGATTCAGAAACAGAATAATATTTCCGATTTTTGATGTCAGGGGCAGTGTAATCGGATTCGGAGGAAGAAGCATTGACTCATCAGGTCCCAAATACCTGAATTCTCCCGAATCTATAGTGTATAACAAGAGAAAAAATCTCTATGCAATGAATTTTGCAAGAACTTCGGGGGAAAAAAGAGTAGTGGTGGTAGAAGGTTATATGGATGTCATATCTCTGCATCAGAATGGAATCAGCAATGCTGTTGCATCCCTTGGCACTGCTTTGACTGTGGATCAGGGAAGAATTTTAAAAAAGTATTTTGAAGAAGTAATAATTTCATATGATGCAGATACAGCAGGACAGGCAGCTACTGTAAGAGGATTGGATATATTGAACGAAATCGGTTGCAACGTTAGGGTATTGTTAATACCTGAAGGAAAAGACCCTGATGAATTTGTCAACAAGTATGGCGGGAAAGCATTCCAAAACCTCATGGAAAAAACTCTTTCCCTTGTTGATTATAAAATTGAAATTTTGAAAAAACAGCATAATACAAAGACAACAGACGGAAAAGTTGAGTTTTTTAACAGTTGCGCTGAATTGCTTTCAAAAATAGACAACAGGGTTGAACGAGATATGTATATAGTTAAGCTGGCTGAGGAATATAATATTTCTAGGGAGTCATTTAGCCAGGAAGTGTATAAAAAAATTCAGCCCAGGCAATTGATAAAACAAAGGCCGGTTAATTTAAAGGCTGCAAGCGGCAACATAGGCGGAAAAAGTGTTCATGATGAAGAAAAAATAGCATATTATGAAAGAATATTACTATCACTTCTTAGCATGGACAACAATGCATATTTCGCTGTAAAAGACAAATTGGAAAATTATGAATTTACCTCTGAAAACAAGGAAGTGGCAAATTTTGCAATCGATAGACTGGCAGACAATAAAGGATTGGTTGCAGCAGAGCTTCTGAACTTTACCGATGGGGAACTGGCCGGCAAGTTTGGAAGGGTTATGCAGGAAGATTGCAATTGTGAAGATACTAGAAAGGCTGTTTTGGATATAATAAATAAGATTGAGTTACATAGACTTGATATAAGAAAGCAGGAAATAATAAAGCTATTGAATTCACAAATGGATGAAGGAGATGTTGAAAAATTAAATCAAGAATTAAAATCTATTATGATAAAAACATTACTCCTGAAGAAAGGAGGGGAAGGAAATGAAAGTTAACAGCAATAAAAGAAATATTCTGAAAGAGTTGGTTGAAAGAGGCAAGTCCAAAGGCATGTTAACATACAAGGAAATCATAGATGCCTTTGAAGATATTGATTTAAATCCTGAGCAAATTGAAAAGATATATGAGACAGTTGAAAATGTCGGAATTGACCTGGTTGGCGATGTTGACGCTGAAATGGAAGAAATTCAGAATGCAGATGAAGATCTTGATTTAAGCATACCAGAAGGTATTAGCATAGATGATCCTGTAAGAATGTATCTTAAAGAAATTGGGAAAGTACCTTTGCTGACTGCAGAAGAAGAAAAGGAACTTGCTCAGAAAATAGAAGAAGGAAGTGTTGAAGCCAAAAAAAGACTTGCCGAAGCGAATCTCAGACTGGTTGTCAGCATAGCTAAAAGGTATGTTGGAAGGGGAATGCTTTTCCTTGACTTAATTCAGGAAGGTAATTTGGGTCTTATAAAAGCTGTAGAAAAATTTGATTATACAAAGGGATTTAAATTCAGTACTTATGCAACATGGTGGATTCGTCAGGCAATAACAAGGGCTATTGCAGATCAGGCCAGAACAATCAGAATACCTGTGCATATGGTTGAAACAATCAACAAACTAATCAGAGTTTCAAGACAGCTGTTGCAGGAACTTGGCAGGGAACCGACACCTGAAGAAATAGCTGCAGAAATGAATATGTCGGTTGACAAGGTCAGGGAAATAATGAAAATCTCTCAAGAACCGGTATCATTGGAAACCCCGATCGGAGAAGAAGAAGACAGCCACCTTGGTGATTTCATACCTGATGATGATGCGCCTGCGCCGGCAGAAACGGCTGCTTTTACATTGTTGAAGGAACAGTTGATAGGTGTGCTTGACACCCTTACACCCAGAGAGGAAAAGGTGCTGAGGCTTCGTTTCGGTTTGGATGACGGTAGGGCTCGTACCCTTGAAGAGGTAGGAAAAGAGTTTAATGTTACAAGGGAAAGAATCAGGCAAATTGAAGCTAAAGCATTAAGAAAGCTGAGGCATCCAAGCAGAAGCAAGAAATTGAAAGATTACCTGGATTAAAACTCGATTTTAAAATCGAGTTTTTTCATGCCCTTATATATGAAAACAACTTCCGAAGAGCAATTTTTCAGGTGCTTTTCCAAACCTGTCGTCCAAAAGTTGTATTGGGGCCGGTTGACCATGAAATACATATCACTGAAGCAATACCCCCATATGAAAAATGATGTATCATATAGCAATATAGCGTAATGTCAAGCAACATAAACATAATCTGATGGAAAGCGCCAAAATTCCTTTTGAAGAATAATTGCCTTACAAGTATAATATTATTTGGCTTTAGAAGCTTGTATATTCCTCAATAGCTCAGTCGGTAGAGCATGCGGCTGTTAACCGCAGGGTCGTTGGTTCGAGTCCAACTTGAGGAGCCACACGGGCCTTTAGCTCAGTTGGTCAGAGCGACCGGCTCATAACCGGTTGGTCCGGGGTTCGAGTCCCTGAAGGCCCACCATCAGAAGTCAGATGAGCATAACCTGTGAATCTGGCTTATATTTGTATTAACCCTGTTTTTAACTGCAAAAAAGAGCCAGGCAAACGTAATTGTTAGTCTGGCTCTTGTTCGTATATACATTATTTCATCAAAAGAGATAAGCCGAATGTTAATTTTGCATATGAAAAAAATTGTGCAGACATTGCTTACTCCAAAGTAAAAGAAATTATTCAAAAAAAATAAGGAGATAACTAATGAAGCTGAAAGGAAGGCTGGAGCTGATTGCCCGAAAAGTGCCTGTTTGCAATGTGGCGGTTGATATAGGAACCGACCATGCATATATACCTATATATCTTGTGAAGGAGAACAGGTGCAAAAGAGCTATCGCGTCAGATGTCCGACCAGGACCTTTGAAAATTGCACAAAAAAATATAAAAGAGAACGGACTTGAAAATAAAATTGATGTCAGGCTTGGAAGCGGCCTGGAGTCTATAGATGATTCGGAAATAGATACTGTTGTTATAGCAGGTATGGGCGGCGAATTAATAATTAAAATATTGCAGGATGATTTCGAAAAGGCTAAAAAAGCAAAATCTCTTATTCTTCAGCCTATGACGGCGATAAGTGATGTTCGTCAATGGCTGTTATGCAATGGCTTTGATATATATGATGAAGAACTGGCATCGGAGGGCAAAAAAATTTATACTGTTTTGTGCTCCAGTTGGACCGGAGAAATCAGAAATGATGATATAATATATTATACGATAGGAAAAAAGCTGGTGGAAAAGAAGGACCCACTGCTTAAAGGCTTGATATATAAGAAATTACACAAACTGGATATGATGATTGAAGGGCTTAAGATGTCATCAGAATCAGAGAATACTGGAAAAGCCGAAAAGATGATTGAAATAAGGGAAAGGCTGAAAGATCTTTTAAAGGGATTATATTGATTCGGAATACTGCCGGCATTCAGCCTTAAAGATGCAGCAGCAGTGATTTAAAGAAATAATATCAAGTTGAGATGGAGGTTTGTTATGGCTACTTGTGAAGATATATCAAAATATATGAATGAGATTGCCCCGTTGTCTTTAGCCGAGGAGTGGGATAATGCAGGCCTGATGATTGGCGGGAAATCAGATACTGTAAAAAAAATTATGGTTTGCCTTGATGTTACTTCAAAGGTTGTTAAAGAAGCAGTTGAAAAAAATGTGGATTTGATTGTGTCACATCATCCCCTGCTTTTTAAACCGTTAAAGAGAATTCTAAAGGATGAATTTAAAGGGAAAATACTTTATGAATTAATAAAAAACAATATTGCAGTATACAGCGCCCATACGAATCTGGATGTGTCCGACGGGGGCCTCAATCAATATCTGGCGGAATATATTGGCCTTAAAAGAATTCAAAACCTGAATTCATATAAAAATGAAAAACTCTATAAAGTTGTGGTTTTTGTTCCCGAGGAAAGTCTTGATGGTGTAAGAAACGCAATGTGCAATGCGGGAGCCGGATGGATAGGCAAGTACAGTGACTGTACTTTTTCAGCCGTGGGAACAGGCACTTTCAGGCCAAGGGAGGGAGCAAATCCATACATCGGGTCTTTGGAAGAGTTGGAGAAGGTTAAGGAATACCGGCTTGAAACTGTTGTGCCTGAAAGAATAATCAATAAAGTTGTAAATGCAATGTTAAATTCCCACCCTTACGAAGAAGTTGCTTATGACATATACCCCCTGGAGATAAAAGGCCGTGAGTTTGGACTGGGTAAAGTAGGATATGTTGAACCTGCCTGTACATTTAATGATTTCTTATCCAGGCTGAAAAAAGCCCTTGATTTGGATGCAGTTAAGGTAATCGGTGAAAAACCTGAAATAGTCAGTAAGGCTGCTGTGTTTTCGGGTAGTTTTGATGGCAACTGCTCCGGGTTGCACCGGGAGAAACCTGACGTGCTGATAACAGGGGATATAAAACATAATAATGCGATTGATTTGGCTGAAATGGGTTATTGCATAATAGATGCAGGACATTACGCCACCGAGATAATAGTTAAAGAATTAATCTGCAACAAGCTTAAAAATAAATTTGATGACATAGAAATATTAAAAAGCGAGTGGGAAAACAATCCTGCGGAATACTGTTGACATTTCCGCGGTTATGTTGTAACATATATAGCGCTTGAGTAAGCCAGACAGCTGCATGTACAGTGCCGAAAGGCCGTACATGAGGAAAGTCCGGGCTCCATAGGGCAGGGTGCCGGGTAACTCCCGGTGAAGGTGACTTTAAGGAAAGTGCAACAGAGATATACCGCCGGTTTTACCGGTAAGGGTGGAAAGGTGAGGTAAGAGCTCACCAGCGGCATGGCGACTTGCCGGCTATGTAAACCCCACCTGGAGCAACACCGCAAAGAGGGACATTTTGGTGGCCCGCCAGTCCCGGGTAGGTGGCTTGAGCTTTGCAGAAATGCATAGCCTAGATAGATGGCTGTCAAATACAGAACCCGGCTTACAGGCTTACTCATAAATGATATCAAAAGCACCTGCTTTCAAGGCAGGTGCTTTTGCATTAATGACTTTTTGTTTACTGTTCGGCAAAAACCTTCAGGAGTTTTGCAGCAGCCATAAATTGTAAACTTTACCCTATTTGGCGCATATTATAGCTAAGGGATGGCAGGTGGCAGCAGAGATTGTCAGGTAGCTGCTGCTCCCTTGTTATAGCAGTATAAAAAATGTTAATAACCAAGAAAATAATGATTATTGGCAGTGATGTAAAAATGTATGATTTAATAAACAAACCAAATCGAAATTCCGGTTCGTTAATATATCTTGATAATGCAGCAACATCTTTCCCAAAACCAGACAGAGTCATTGATGAAATTGCAAGGTGTATGCGGCAATACTGTGCAAACCCCGGGAGAAGCAGCCATACCATAGCCGTCAGGACTAATAACATGGTTATGGAGGTAAGGGAAAAAATAAGTGATTTTTTTAATGTGGGAAGTCCGTCCCGGGTATGTTTTACAAAAAACGCCACCGAGGCTTTGAATATAGCCATAAGGGGAGTGCTGGAGCCAGGAGACCATGTTGTTATTACCAGCTTGGAACACAATTCGGTATTAAGGCCTCTAAACACACTTAAAAGGGATATTGGAATAGATATATCCATTGCATGGGGTAATAAATTTGGAGAAATTACTCCTGAATGCATAAAAAACATAATAAAGCCTAAGACAAGGCTGGTTGCCGTAACTTTGTCATCCAATGTTAACGGAACAATTCTGCCTGTAAAGGAAATCGGTGAAGTTGTAAATAATACTGATGCTTTTTACCTGGTGGATGCTTCCCAGGGTGCAGGTACAATACCTTTGGATATGGAAAAGATGAATATTGACATGCTGGCTTTTCCGGGGCATAAGGGCTTGCTTGGACCACAGGGCACAGGAGCTTTATGTATAAGGAAAAACATCAGATTGAAGCCATTAATGCAGGGAGGGACAGGCAGCAATTCGAAATATCTGCTTCAACCGGATATGATGCCGGACATCCTTGAAAGCGGAACTTTGAATACACCGGGCATAGTCGGTCTGGGATACGGTCTGGATTTTATAAATACCTTTGGAATTGATAATATAAAGCTTTACAAGGATATGCTCCTTGAAAGACTTTATAATGCCTTGATTGAAATTAAAGGTGTATCAATATACAGCAAATTGGACAACAATTCAGGCATTGTCGCATTAAATATAGATGGTCTTGATTCCACGGAAACGGGCTATATTCTTAGTAATGAATATGGAATTGCCACCAGGGCTGGTTTTCATTGTTCTCCACTGGCTCATGAAACCATCGGTACAATTAAAAATGGGGTTGTACGATTAAGTTTGGGATGCTTTAATACAATTGAGGATGTTGATGCTGTTGCAACGGCGATAAAGGAAATTGCGGCGCGAGCCGGACAAGGCTTGTTTGTTCACCAGCAAAAAGTACACCCAAAAAGTTGAAACCAAAGCAATTCGATTTTCGTCTGTACAAGCATAAGTGCAATGCAAACAGCAGGTAAAAACTGGCATGTTTTTTACCGACAAAAACATGTTAATGAATTTAATTAATAAAAATATAAAAAAAATAAATTTTATACTAGACCTTGCTTAATATTTATTATACAATTATTAAAGATAATTACTTTATTAAAGGAGAGTATGTTCCATGAGAGGTCTGATAAAATTTTCAGTCTTAGCAGTGACGGTTATTGTATTGTTCGCTATAGCTGTTTCAATTTTGCAATTCGCATTCAGAGTATTATTGCCAATTGCAATACTTGTATTGGCTGCATATGCAGTATATATAATTGTAACCGGAAGACGAGCCAAATAAGTTTTGCGTGTAAATGAAAATATTATGAAAATGTGATATCCGGCTTAAAAACCGGTAATTGATCTGTTTTGATGAACATCAACAGTCAGTGATAACGGTAGTTGTTCAACACTGGTTATCATATCTGTCACTTTGATTACCTCCGTACATGTTATCTCATGTAACATATACGAATTTCTGAATAGTTAAAATAAATATACATTAGTACTGACAACAATTTTTATAATAGAATGTGTGAAAACTACTGCTATTACTGCATTTCAGAATAGGGTGGTTGACAACAGTTTGACAACAATTAGGGCAATTTTAGGCGGTTTTTGATGTAATTAGAGAGGATTAAACACCAGTTTTTACCATACGCTAAAAAACTAAAAAGCCTTGAAATTACTGGATTTCAAGGCTTTTTTCTGGTCGGAGTGACTGGACTTGAACCAGCGACCTCTTGCACCCCAAGCAAGCACTCTAGCCAAACTGAGCTACACCCCGGCAACGATTTATAATTATAGCACAGAACATTTAATATGTAAATATAAAATTCAAAAATTGCTGATGTGTGAATGTAATTACAAGCGCTGTAAAATCGAATTGGCATTATCCTGAAAAAATTGACAATGAATAATGTACAAAAAAAAGATAATAATTTTATTATCCATAATAAAGAGATAAGGAGAATCAGTATGACTGAAGATGAAAGTAATACGCAAAAAAGTAATAAAATCTTACGCCAAGTCCTGTATATACTGGTATTTTTACTTTCTGCAAGCAATGTCATTTTACTTTATCTTTTAACATTTGGGTGCAATGAAAAAGAAAATTATGAAAATACAGCAACATCAAGCAATGCTTATTTGATGGAAAGAGACGTATTGATAAAAAAAATAAACTCATTGGAAGAAGAGATAAATCAAATGGTTCAAAAGAACAGGGAGCTTGTTGAAGACAATATTGAACTGCAAAATACATTAAAACTGGCTGCAGAAGCAGGCATTAAACCGCAGAACTATAAAAAATTCAGCGGGTTTTCCATAAGAACTGAGCTTGAGCGTGGTGAATATGTAGGCAGATTTATTGGTACAGCCTACACCCCCAGTGAAGATGAATGTGGCAACAATCTCGGAATAACTTATTCTGGGGAACCAATAATGGCAGGCATATCCCTGGCTGTTGACCTGGAACACTGGCCTATCGGAACCATTTTTTTTATAAAAGGGCTGGGTTACGGGGTTGCCATGGACACCGGAGAAGCAATAAAGGGGCGCAACAGGTTTGATTTTGCTGTTTTTGACAAGAGGTTTGCGAAACTTTTGGGATACAGGTCCTGGGATGTATACCTGGTAAAAATTGGGGATGGGAATATAGATTTTCAGTTTTAACATATGATTTCGCTTTATATAACAGCCAAAACTCATGAATATTTCCATATTGTCAAATCCATAATATGATTATGGCGCCAAAGACAAGTTGTGTCTTTCCCGGGAAATTTACCATTCAATTTAAGGAGTGAAGCAGTTTGGCTTTATTAAGGAAAACACTCAAGGAGTACCTTTTTTTTACCGAGCCGGATAAACCCGACGATTTTGTGCTGGAAGAAGGTAAAGATGAAGGTAATGAGAGCTGCAATGATGCAGTAAAAGATGGATCCGGTGAAAAAAGAGAAAAGACGGAAAAAGTAAGAAAAAGCAAGGGGGTAATAAAAAAACTCTTTACTCCTGAGAGAGAGGATACCGCCTGCTATGGGTATGACAGCAATGCTGACAACAGTGAAAAAAATGAATCTGATGTCAAAAAAGAAAGCAAAGATCCAGAAAGCATAAAAAGAAAAACAAGTATAAGCAAAGACGTTGCAAGAAACCTTGAATATATGAGAAAAGTATACAATGTTCCACTTAACGGGGACGTAGTAATAAGAGAATTTGAAATTGCTTTCAAAGATAAAACAATACCGGCCTTCAGCATATTTTTTGACGGGCTGGTTGACAGGATGCTGGTAAATGAATCAATACTAAAACCCCTTATGTTACTTTCAAACATTGAAATAAAAGGCAAGGAAGATGATATTGCCGATTATGTCCAGAAACATATTCTGCCACAGAGCCAGATGCTGTTGGAGGAAAGCTACGAAAAGGTGATATTTGGTATAAACTATGGCTGCTGTGCCATATTCATCGATGGAGTTGACAAAGTGTTTGTGGCTGATGCCAAGGGATGGGAACACAGGGGTATTGAGAGGCCTAATGCAGAATTGGTAATACAGGGACCCCAGGAGGGTTTTGGTGAAATACTAAGGATAAACACTGCTCTTATAAGGAAAATATTGAAAGATGAGAAATTGATTGTTGAAGATATTCTTATTGGAGAAAGAAGCAAGACACCGTGTTCCATGCTATATATCAAGGATATAGTAAATGATTCACTGGTTCAGGAAGTCAGGAGACGTTTAAAAGGTGTCAAAATTGACCACCTGATTGACTCAGGGGAGCTAGAGCAGTTGATAGAGGACAGTACCTACCTGCCCACTCCGCAGGTTATATATACCGAAAGACCGGATAGGGTATCCCGGTACCTGGCAAATGGCAGGATTGCCATAATCGTCAGCGGCAGTCCCTTTGCATTGGTTGTTCCGGCTACTATGTGGAATCTTTTTCATGCTACTGAAGATGAATATGTAAGATTTCCATATGCAAATTTGCTGAGGGTTGTAAGATTATTCGCAATTTTTCTTACTCTGTTGCTGCCCGGGATTTATATAGCAATTACCAATTACCATCATGAGATGATACCTACCGACTTGTTGCTTGCCATAGAGGCATCCAGGGAAAAAGTGCCATTTCCTTCGGTGTTTGAGCTCCTTATAATGGAGGTTTCATTTGAACTAATAAGAGAAGCTGGTATAAGAATACCTGGCCCCATAGGCCCGACTTTGGGTATCGTTGGAGCCTTGATACTGGGACAGGCTGCCGTATCGGCAAATATAGTAAGTCCCATACTGATAATCATAGTAGCTGTGACCGGAATCGGTTCTTTTGCAATACCGAATTTTTCCCTGGCTTATTCCTTCAGACTGCAAAGGTTTGCTTATATAGCCTTAGGAGCAACAGCCGGTTTTTTGGGAATATCTTTTGGCTTGTTTATAATGTTTTTGTGGATTGCAAAGGCCAAGTCATTCGGGGTACCTGTTTTAGTACCTTATGGCCCCACAACTGCTGACGTTAATAAAGGCAATATATTTAGAAATCCTACATGGAAGCAAAACAGAAGACCTGACGATTTGAATGTCAAATCAAAAAACTCGCAACAGGAAATAAGCCGGCAGTGGAAAATAAATGAGGAAGAAAACTAGAATCTAAGGTGTTGAGGAAAAATGGAGAAAATTAGCATAGGGAATTGGGAATTGAGTGCCTTGGTAATTATGAGTTTTTGCACGAAAATTTTTCTGAATTATCCAAGAGTAATGTCTGAAAGTGCAGGCTCAGCAGGCTGGATTCTTTCGGCTTATACATCCTTGCTGGCATTTGTGATTTTTACGTTCATGCTCAGATTATATAAAAAAAATTACGGAATGGATCTTATAGACCTGGGGGAGTTGATTGGAGGAGCTCCAGGAAGAATTATCACTGGTGTCGTAATCATTAGTTTTTTAATTTATTTCATTCCTGTAAATTTAAGAGAGTTTAGTGAAAATATGAAAATAATAAGCCTTGTGATTTCTCCTATAAGTTTTGTTACCCTGTTTTTTCTGGGTACGATGATCCTTGCAGCTTACTTTGGTCTTGAAGCAATTACAAGGGTAAATGCAATTGCTGTTCCTGTTATTTCCGCAGGATTTATATTGATTTTAGTTTTAGTAGGCCAATTGTACGATTTTTCCAAATTGATGCCATGGTTTGGAACCGGTTTGCAGGAAATATTTATTGGAGGTTTACCTAAGTTATCGTATTTTTCTGAGATAATAATTTTTTTCATGCTGCCGCCCTTTCTGAAAAAGTTCAATAATTTCAGAAAATCATCATATATAGGATTTGTTTTTGCAGGAAGTTTTCTTTTTTTATCCACCCTTGTATTTCTTTTAGTTTTTGAATATCCTACTTCTACAGAGAGCTTTCTGCCGATTTTTCAACTGTCGCGGTTAATAAATTACGGACGGTTTCTTCAAAGAGGAGAATCTGTATTTCTGCTAATGTGGTCTTTTGCAGCAATGCTTTATTTAAGTTTCGGCTTCTTCATGCTGCTTTATACTTTCAAGAAAACATTAAAACTTGAGTATTATAAACCATTGATAATGCCATTTGCAGTAATAATTTTTTCATTAAGTCTGACTCCTCCCAACCTTATGTCGGCAATAAAGCTAGACACTGTTTATTTTTTAAACTGGGGCTGGCTGATAAGTTTTGCTTTCACCACATTGGTTTTCATTGCAGCAGGCATTAAAAAGCGTAAAGGAAAAAAGGAGTGAAAGGCAGTTGAAAAAACTTTTTCTATTAATTTTAATTTTCATGCTGTGCTGCTTTCTGTCAAGCTGCTATGACAGGGCTGAAATAGACGATCAGGCATTCGTAATAGCATTTGGCCTTGACAAGGGAAAAACAAATTTTTTGAGAATGACTTTTCAAATAGCAGTTCCCTCAGCCTTTGGCCAGGAAGGCGGTGGTAGCAGCGGTGAAAGTGGTGAAGGGAAGGAAAAACATCCAAAATCAGTAACAATCACTACCATTGAATCGCCTACAGTATATTCCGGTTTTAACATCGTTAACACTTATGTAAGCAAGCAATTAAACCTTTCCCATACCAAAGTGTTGATTATCTCAAGTGAGCTGGCCAAAGAGAATATGGGGATGTATATAAATGCAATACACCGGGGAAGAGAGTTTAGAAATACCATGTATATTTGTGTTTGTGATGGCAGTGCAGAGGAATATTTGAAAAATGTAAATTTTGTTCTGGATATTAGCCCATCCAAGTTTTATGAGGAGACCTTTGCCAGTCACAGGTATACATCTTTTACAGCCAATACCCAGCTTATTCAATTTATCAGCAGGGCAAAATCGAAGAGCATAAATCCTGTAGCAATCCTGGTTGGGGTTGACAGGATAGAAAAACTTGATGACTATAGCAAAGAAAACACAAATTATAAAGAAAAAGGAAGAGAGAATTATTTTGGAGGAGATTTTGCAGCAGGAAACATTCCAAAGGAATATAAAAATAAAACAAGTGCAATGGGTCTGGCTGTTTTTGACGGCGCTAAAATGGTTGGAATGATGGATGGAGCTGAAACAAGATATTATCTTATGCTGACCGGTGAATATGATTATTCATATGTTACAGTACCAGACCCGGTTGTAGAGAATAAATTCGTACTGCTTAATGTCAAGCAAAGCAGAAAACCAAGGCATAATGTGGTTATGGAAGGAGATACCCCGAAAATAAGTGTAAAAATAATGCTGGAGGCTGATATTTTATCCATACAGAGCGGAATCAATTATGAAGACCCGGAAAAGGTGGAAGAGCTCGAAACAGCATCAGAAGAATTTTTTAAAAAAGACATAGTCCGCTTGCTGGAAAAAACAACAAAAGTATTTAAATCAGACATTTTTGGATTTGGGAAAAGTATGAAGTGGAAGTTTCTTACCCAAAAAGAGTGGGATGAGTTTTCATGGCACGACAAATATCCAAATGCCCAATTTGATATTGAAGTTGATTTGAAAATAAGAAGACCCGGGCTCATTTTGAGGACGGCTCAATTTGAGAATTAGCCAAAGTGAAGTTTTGTAAAAAGGGGAGAAGTGCCTATGAGTTTTGATCTGATCGCAGCAATATTAATTCTTATATGGATATTTATTTACAGCAGTAGTTATGGTGTATGGACCTGGAATAAGAAAAACCGGATCGGAGGTGCCGCAGTGTTGCTTGTGTCACTTGCAGCACTGGTATTCCCGCTGTACTTGATTTTTTTCAGGACCTGATTTATGAAATGTGTAATCATGAATCGTGTTGTCTCATGATCTGCAAAACTGCCTGATTACATCGCAATATGAAAATATTAACGGGCATGAAAATCAAAATTAAAAAAATAATATTAATACAGGGCTCAATTACAGCGGGAGTTCGAGATTCTGAATCAACAACTTGCATTCGATCTTTTGATGACAACTTAATATAGCTACAAGTCTATATGATGTAATTACATCCTGTTGTAATGAGCCCTTTAATATAAAGACCCCTGTCATTCAACAGGGGTCTTTGCCCATAATAGGCCTTTTTTATTGGTTATCACTTCAACCTGTTTATTATTTCTGCCTGGATTACACTTTTCGCCTACTCCAAAATGCAGAAGTCCTTTATTTTTCATATACTATTTTACCGTCAACAACAGTAAGCACAGCCTCAATATCCTTTATTTTTTCTTCATTACAATTGAAATAATCATCCGACAGCACGGCAAAATCAGCAACTTTTCCAACCTCAAGGGTGCCTTTGAGGTATTCGTCGAAGGAAGCGGCGGAAGCTTTGCCAGTGTAAAAATCAAGAGCTTCAACCCGGGAAACCTTATGTTCTTCTCCTACAGTTATACCATGACGGGTTTTTCTTGTTACCATGTTGTAGAGTGCATGGAAGGGATTATATGGATTTTGCGACTTCAGTGAATCATACTTAATCATATGGTCGCTGCCGGCAGCCGCATTAATTTTCATTTCGTTATACAATCTGTATGGCTGAAATGAATCCAATGCATCCTTATCAATGACTTTTGACAATACATCTGCATCACAGTAATGCCAGGCAGGCTGGAACAGAACAAAAAGATTAAGATTCCTGATTCTTTCCAGAGTTTTTTCATCGGTAAAGTCACAGTGCAATATTGAGAACCTTCTGTCATGAATACTGTTTTTCCTGTTGTATGACTCGTAAGCATCGAGAAAGACATCAATAGCCCCACTACCGATACAGTGGGCCGTCATTTGAAGGCCGCTGTTGTAGGCAGTATCAATGTAATCAACTATTTCTTCGGGATTCCTTTGCAAAAGTCCCTTAAAATCATCAATATCTATTCCGAAAACTCCTATTTTATCATTGTAGGGCCTGCGCATATAAGCTGTCCCGGTAAGAATACCGCCGTCAATCATTATCTTATAAAAAGCAAGTTTTCCAAATTCCGGGGGAGTATTAATTGCAGATTTCAACCTCTTTAGCTTTTCTTTTCCGGCTTCCATTGATGTGGCAAGACAAGTCATGACAATTCTTACAGTAAGGTTACCTTCATTATGAAGTTCATTAAATGCTTTTATGTGCGTTTCATCTGTCATTCCGTCAATAACCGATGTAATGCCGAATTTGTTGTAATGCATCTGGATGTTTTGGATTCCCTTTTTGTAGTCGTCAACGGTGAATTCATTTGATCCGACTAATTTTTGAACCATATGGCTGCAAAGGAACAGCCCGCCTGTAAGTTTTCCTGTTTCCCTGTCCCTAATGAACCTTCCGACAGGCGGGTTTGGGGTGTTTTCATCAATCCCCAGCAAACGCAATGCATAACTGTTTGCCTGGCCGGCATATGCACCGTCTGCATAAACAGGATTGTTTGGCGCAGCTTCGTCAAGTTCTTGCAAAGTTGGGTATCTGTACTCCTTGAGCCTGGTAGGATAAATATTCCTGAAATACAGCCATTGGCCTGGTTTCATGGTTTTTACCCTTTCCTTAATATAGTCCAGCAACTCCTGGACCGAGGAGGGCATGAATACTTCATTAAACAGCTCACTGACAGAGACGCGGAATATATGGGTGTGAGTGTCTATAAGCCCCGGAATGACTGTTTTTCCTTCAAGGTCGTACAAAAAGGTACCTTCATGTTTCAGCTTTAAGATTTCCTCATTGGAACCAATGTCCAAAATTCTTCCATCAGCAATAGCCATGGCCTGGCAGACATTTTTTCCGGAGTCCATTGAATGTATTTTACCGTTAAAGAAAATTTTATCAGCAAGGTTTTGCATTTTTATAACCTCTTTCTGGAATAATTATTTTGTAATTTTATAAAGAATTAAGTTAACCAACATTCACATATCTTTTATGCAATCAATCATAAGTACAGCCATTCATTTCTGAAACCGGTCAGTTTGCTATAAACCTTTTCTGTCAATTCCAAGGTTCCATCATCCAAAAATACCGTCTCCTTACATACCGGTACAATTATATCATAGTACAAAGATAGATTGAATATATTTTGTTTTATAAAGTGTAATGAATAAAGCAAAAGCCCTGAACCTTTATAAGTTCAGGGCTTTTACCTTGGCAGGGGAGACAGGACTCGAACCTGCAGCCGACGGTTTTGGAGACCGCTACTCTACCGATTGCGCTACTCCCCTATGAGACTAATTTAGTATACAACAGGTTTATGGATTTTGTCAATGGCAATAAATTAATTTTTACAACACCGTTTCTTTACTGTGGCTGTTTAGAGCGGTTTTTTAGCCTAACTGCAGCCATTGAGTATATGAGACCGGCATTTTTTAAACATATGGTTATAACGTGTTATTTACAGCGGGATAGGGAAGATATAATTATTATAAAACAAATAATATTTCAAACTCAACCGGCAATTTGTGAAAGACAAATTATATGGGTTTCGGTCTGAAAATTCAGAGATAATATCTTAATCACAATTTCAACAGGCAATTATTAAATGCTGCATTGGCAGAGAATAAATAAAATGGTATTATATTCAGAAGAAAGTCAAGGAGGAATTTTTTATGGACAGAAATATTGGCGTTATAGGCACCGGAGTTATGGGCTCGGCTCTAATGAAGGGAATTATTCAAAGTGGCCTGATACCTGCCTCAAGAGTTTTCTGCTTCGATGCGAATCTGCAAAGGTTTGAAGATGCAGCTCGAAAATATGGTGCGGTAAAAACTGCATCCAGCAGTGAGCTGGCTGAAAAAAGCGATATAATCATCCTTGCAGTCAAGCCTTATCAAATAAATAATGTTCTTGAATCAATCAAAAGCAGGATTACCGGAAATAAGACCATTGTTTCAATTGCAGCCGGAGTTTCATTGAAACAATGTGAAGATATCATCGGAGGAGACAAAAAAGTTGTGCGTGCAATGCCCAATACCCCGCTTCAGGTGGGAGAAGGAATGACATTGCTATCCTTTAATAAAAACGTGGGATCGGCTGAAAAAACAGAGATCAAGGCAATATTTGAATGTGCAGGAAAGGCTGAAGAGCTGGAAGAGAGCCTTATGAACGAGGTAATTGCCCTGACAAGCAGTAGTCCCGCCTATGTGTTCATGTTTATTGAAGCCATGTCCGATGCCGCTGTGCAATCCGGAATACCGAGGGATTTGTCATACAGGCTTGCTGCCCAGGCGGTGCTTGGCTCGGCAAAAATGGTCCTTGAAACCGGAAAACACCCGGGAGAGCTGAAAGACCAGGTATGCACTCCTGCCGGAACAACCATTGAAGCTGTAGCTGCATTGGAAAAAAATCATTTTAGGAGTTCTGTAATGGAAGCGATGCAGGCATGCACAAAAAAAGCCATGGAAATGAGTAAAAGGTATGCGTAAAAGAAAAACGGTTGTTATCTATACTGACGGTGCCTGCTCGGGAAATCCAGGTAATGGGGGCTGGGGCGCTATTTTGATGTATGGTGGGCATGAGCTTGAAATTTCGGGCTATGAGGAAAACACCACAAACAACAGGATGGAGCTTAAGGCTGCTATTGAGGCTTTGAAGAGGCTTAAGGAACCATGCGATGTCATGCTGCACAGCGACAGTTCGTATTTGATAGATGCCTTTGAAAAATTTTGGCTTCTGAATTGGAAAAAGAACGGCTGGAAGAACAAGTCAAAGGACCCTGTGAAAAATGCAGACTTGTGGATGGAGCTTGACAAGCTCAGCAATATTCATAATATCACATGGATAAAAGTAAAAGGGCATAGTGATGATGAATACAACAGCCGCTGCGATAAGCTTGCAACAGGCGAAATAAAAAAGCACGGTGGTAAAGTAAGCAGTAAAGAGAATGTTAAAGAGAGCAATAGCGAAGAACAGCACAGAGAAGAACCGCAATAAAAACACAGCAACAGACAATCACAGCAATGAATCAGAGCCAGGATAAAAAAGAGCAACAACAAAAAAGAACAGCAATAAAGAACCAGATATCTGAATACTGCAAAACTATTGTTTTAATATTTTCATTTTGCTGTCAATAAGCTCTTTTACAGTGGCAAACTGTGTTGCAAGATTTTTGATGTATTTAACTATTTCAGAGGATTTACCGCATATTATTACGGATTGTTTGAATACAAACTGGGTCATGCTGTACCTTCCTTTTTTTATGATTACATGTTAGTGTATGCAAAAGGACAAGGTATAATTACAGTATTCATTTGGAAGTTTAAGATAAGTACAATTATTGGTTATTTATTAAGAGCTATAATTATATCCGTTGGTTGTGACAAGGCGGATAATTATTCCTGCAAGTATAAAAATGTGCTTTTATATCACAATCCAATTCCAATATCAGCGGTATGGATTGCAAAATCTTAATTAAAACCAGGAGGACAGTATGAATTACGAAGAAAAGACAATTTCAAGTACGAGAATTTACAATGGAAGCGTAATTACAGTTGATGCTCTTAAAGTATTACTGCCGAACGGCAAAGAGGCAAAACGGGATTTGGTGCTCCATCCCGGAGCATCAGTCATAATACCTGTCACTGAAGCAGGAGAAGTTTACATGGTCAGCCAGTATAGGAAACCAATTGAGAAAATATCACTGGAAATACCTGCCGGAAAGCTTGATCCTGGCGAAGCGCCCGAGGTTTGTGCCAGAAGAGAACTTAAGGAGGAGACAGGACTTGAAGCAGGGAGAATTACTCACCTGATAAGTGTTCACAGCACTCCCGGCTTTTGCAACGAGGTCTTGCACATGTTTTTGGCTACAGACCTTGTTGAAGGTGACACCTGTGCGGACGAGGACGAATTTCTCAATTGTGAGAAATATACATTGGATGAGCTTGTTGAGAAGATACTGAACCACGAAATTACCGATGCAAAAACAATCATCGGCATACTGCTTGCCGACAGAATGTACAGGAACCATGAAATATATTGATTGAGGCTTCAAGGGTTTACGAAATTTAATATTCTTGTAATTTTTTAATAATACCCGGCATAGAATTCAAATAGGTAGTATCACTAAAAAGCTATAAAACAGTGGTGCGTGCCTAATTTAAAGTTTTGAGGGCAGGATATGTTGTTTCGTGCCAGGGGTATACTTGCAAGGAATTTAAAAACCAACTCAAACAAATATGTTTTATTGTTCCTGTCTTTTGTGGCAGGAATAATAGCAGGTGCTTTTACTGTCAACGGACTCAATCCGGGCCAGAGTACCGAACTTGAAAACTACTTTTTTGGATTCCTGCATCTTATAAATTATCAAAATATTGACAGTGTCGAACTTTTTAAAATCACCATGCTGGAGAATTTAAAATTAATTGCCGTTTTGTGGGGACTGGGTGTTACCATAATAGGCATACCTTTTATTTATATTGTTATTGGTATTAAAGGGTTTATATCCGGGTTCAGCTCGGGATTCATTATTGAAGCTGCGGGATTGAGGGGAATTTTATTCGTAATTGCAGCCATGCTGCCGAAAGAGTTGATTCAGGTTCCATGTTTGGTAGCCTTGGGTGTCAGCGGTATAAACTTTTCGCTGAATATTTTAAGGAGCAGGAGTCACAAACTGCCTTTTAAATCGAGCCTGAAATCCGAATTTTTTACATATTGTCTTATAACAGCACTATTTTTCTGTCTTATAACTGCAGGTGCATTATTGGAAGCCTATGTGAGCCCTATGCTTGTAAAAATGCTGGCGCCTCTTTTTGAAAATTTCAAATAAATGCACGAGGGAAAAAAGGAACCAAGCAAGCAGAACTTTTAAGGCAAATCCCATTTACAAGGGGATACAATGCAGGTATACAAAATAGAATTTAAAAATTTAAAATTTTATTAACTAAAATGGAAAAATTTCTTTAATTTTTTACCAAGTTATATTAAAATTACTATTAGCATTCAAGTTTTAAGCGTATTATCAGATTTATCTGTATAGAATCTGATAAAAAAAGGAAAAATATTAATGTAAAGCTAAGTTAATTTTAAACCGTGTTTGCTGGATGTTCGTGCATTTAATATAAAGGTGAAAAGCCATTGAGTAATCTAAATCAAGTTAAAGGAGTATTTGGTTTATGGAATCATTAGTTGAAGAATTTATCAGCTTTTTAGAGAGGGATAAAAGGTTATCAAATAATACACTTCAATCATATAAAAGAGATATTGAGCAATATATTGCATATTTAAAGGATATCAATATACATACCATAACCAAAACTACAAAAACAACTATTATAGCTTATTTATTGCATCTTCAGAAAAAGGGCAGGGCGACATCCACAATCTCCAGAAATCTGGCATCCATAAGGTCTTTTTATCAGTATATTACGAAAAGTGATATTATTGATAATGATCCGACTATTGACCTGGAGTCGCCAAAAGTTGAAAAAAAGCTTCCCCAAATTTTATCGACCCAGGAAGTGGAGCTTTTGCTGGAGCAGCCAAAATGTGTAGATCTGAAAGGTTATCGTGACAAAGCCATGCTTGAGCTGCTATATGCTACAGGAATCCGGGTTTCCGAGCTGATTTCATTAAATGTATCGGACCTGAATCTTGATATGGGCTTTATTCTATGCAACAAGGGAACCAGAGAAAGAATGATTCCTATTGGTTCAATGGCTATAAATGCGTTGAAAAGCTATCTTGGGAAAGCAAGGGGATTGATGGTTCAGGATAACAAAGAAGAAGCCCTTTTCGTTAATGTAAATGGCAAGAGACTCACCAGACAGGGATTTTGGAAAATAATCAAACAATACAAAAATCAGGCCAAGATCAATAAGGACATTACACCTCATACCTTAAGGCATTCCTTTGCCGCCCATTTACTGGAAAATGGGGCGGACTTAAGGTCCATTCAGGAAATGCTCGGACATTCCGACATATCATCAACACAGATTTATGCACAGATAGCCAAGAACAAGATAAGGGAAGTTTACAAGAAAACACATCCGAGGGCTTAAGCCAATTTTATTGAGTTTATGCTGTAATTTTGGGTATTAATATTATTGAGTGCACTGCTTTGTACATTACAAGCTTCTGCAAACCGCCACAAGATGTATAAACATCGTTTACACCTGTGTTTGCCCAAAGCTTTGACTTAAGATGCTTTTGAAAAAATACTGATGAAAAGGAGACATACATACAATGAAAAGAGCTATAGTTATAGTAATGGACAGTGTAGGGATTGGTGAACTGCCTGATGCATATAAATATGGAGACGAGGGCAGCAATACCCTTGGAAATATTGCTGCCCGGGTTAGCGGATTCAGGCTCCCGAACCTTCAAAAACTGGGGCTTGGAAACATAGGCGAGATTAAAGGCGTGGAAGCATTGGACAACCCTTCCGGCTGTTTTGGAAAGATGGCGGAAAAGTCAGCCGGCAAAGACACAACTTCAGGGCATTGGGAAATTTCAGGCATTATAAAAGAAGAACCTTTTCCGGTGTATCCCCACGGGTTTCCTGCGGAGATAATTGATGAATTTGAAATAAGAACAGGCAGAAAAGTGCTTGGAAACTATGCCGCTTCAGGTACCAAAATAATAGAAGATTTAGGTGAAATGCATATAAAGACAAAAAGGCCTATTGTATATACTTCAGCAGACAGTGTTTTTCAAATTGCTGCCCATGAAGATGTAATACCGGTTGAAGAACTATACAGAATATGCAGTATTGCCCGGGAAATACTGAAAGGTGAACACGCAGTAGGGAGAGTCATTGCAAGGCCCTTCACAGGAGAGCCCGGTTCTTTTGTAAGAACAAGCAGGAGAAGGGATTTTTCTCTTGATCCACTTGGCGTCACCATGCTTGATGTGCTTAAATCCAATGGGTACAGAGTTATGGGTGTTGGAAAAATTGAGGATATTTTCAACGGAAGAGGTATTACTGATGCGGTGCACACGATAAATAACGACGATAGTATGGATAAAACCATTGAATACATGAAAAATAAAGCCGAAGGGCTGATTTTTACAAACTGTGTGGACTTTGACATGGTATACGGGCACAGAAACAATGTGGAAGGTTATGCAGAAGCCCTCATGAATTTTGATTCAAGAATACCTGACATAATGGAAAGCTTGCAAAAGGATGATATCCTCATTATAACTGCAGACCACGGTTGCGACCCGACAACAGAAAGTACAGACCATTCCCGGGAATATGTTCCGCTTCTGGTTGCAGGATTATCCCTCAAGGCCGGGGTGAATCTTGGTGTACGGGAAACCTTCGCAGATATTGCCGCTACGGTTTTGGATTATTTTGGAATTAAGAATGATATTAATGGGACAAGCTTTTTATATGAGGTGAAAAAATAAACCGGCCATGTCCGCATGGCGAAAATATTCGGCTCTATAAAATTACAAAGAAACAGAGAAGAACTCCTTTTCGGAATATATTCCGGAAAGGAGTTCTTTTAAATGTAATATCAATCAATATTAATAAAAAATCCGCAAAGAATTAATCCTGATAATAATGTAAAATTATGTACAGAATATCGAACAAGCTTTTCACATGTCTCAATCAACAGTACACATTTGCAAAAAAACAGGAAAGGATTGAAGCAATATGAAAATAGCCCGAAGGGATGTTGTCTACAATGAACACAGCAGGTTTAACAAACCAGGATTGGTTGTTGAACCAAAGGAAGAATTCATTATTGAAACAGAACTGTGCTCAGGGGATTGGTTAAAATCAAATGAAGACAGATTTGATCTTTCAAAAATTCGAGGATGCAATCCATGTGTATGTGTGGAAATCAAGGGGGCAAACCCCGGAAGTATTCTGGCTGTCAAAATATTAGACATTCAGGTGAATAATATTGGATTCACCGGATTTGATATCAGCTTCAACCCTTTGGCGACATACATCTATCCCAGGCAATGGGGCCTTACAACCAAAACTGTTGAAATCAAGGATGGGTACATACATTGGAGTGAAAAATTAAAACTGCCTGTAAAACCTATGATAGGAACAATTGGAACCGCGCCCGAATCTGAAGTGCTGTCAAATTCACGCGGTGGATTCCATGGAGGAAACATGGACGCCAACGAAGTTGCTGCCGGCAGCACAGTCTATTTGCCCGTGTCAGTTCCGGGAGCACTCCTTCATGTGGGAGATGTTCACGCAATACAGGGTGACGGGGAGATAAGCAATGGGGGTGGAATAGAATGCAGGGCTACCATAAGACTTGTGGTTGATGTCGTTGATAAACCGGTAAGAATGAACTGCGTAAGGATCGAGGACAATGACTATATCATGGCGGTTGCATGCTTGGGTACTGTGGAGGAATCCTTTTATCATGCGGCAAGGGAAATTCTGTGCTGGATGGTGGACAGCTACGGATTCACTTATGAAGAGGCTTTTTTATTAATGAGTCAGGTTATGGAAGCCCGTTGCACTCAATTTGTCAATCCTACAAGAACATATATTTGCAAAATGCCGAAAAAATATTTGATTTGTTAAAAAAATCAATTATTTTGTATGATATAAGAAGATTTATACTGGATTTTACTCTAAAATTAAAACCATCAAAATCATGTTTGCGCATAATGTAGCTTTTCAGGATATTCAAATTTAACAGAAGGTGATTATATGCTGGAGTTCTTTGATTCAAGCTGCTTTTTTGGAAGAAGAAGTGTGGTAAATCCCGGTTCATATTGGACAGTGGAAGAGTTAGTGGAAAATATGAATCACTTTGGTATAAAAAAAGCTCTGGTTTATCACTCAATTGCTAAAGAATACAATCCATGCATAGGAAACAGAATGCTTATGGAGGATATAAGCAAGTACCCCTGCCTGTATCCAATGTGGGTTGTAATGCCCCACCATACGGGAGAATTTCCGGAACCTGATGAGCTTTTGAAGCAACTTAGGCAGAATAATGTCAAAGCTGTGAAGATATTCCCCTCAATAAAAGACCATTTTTACAGCATATCAAACTGGGTCTGCGGGGAGCTTTTTTCAATGCTTGAAAAAAGTGGAATCCCTCTGTTTGTTGGATTGGACCAGTTAACCTGGAATGAAATTTATGAACTTTGCACCGGCTTTCCGAAACTGAATATTGTTTTAACGGATTTAAACTACAGAGCTGACAGAAATCTTTATCCATTATTGCAAAAATTTGATAACTTATGCATTGAGACCTACGGATATAAACAGCATCATGGAATAGAGGAAATTTGCAAAAAGTTTGGTGCAGGGCGTTTCATATTTGGAAGCGGAACCCCGGTAAGTTCCCTGGCCTCTGCTATAACAATGATTAATTTTGCCAGGATAAGCGATGAAGAAAAACGGATGATTGCATATGGTAATCTTGAAAAGCTGCTTGGGGGTGTAAAGTATGAATAGTATGTTCAACAGGGTAAGGATGGGTCAGACCCTTGATGATACTCTTATAATTGACAGCCACTGTCATATGGGTTTTTACTACCAGTTTAATGCTCCCAACAATACAGCGGAGGGAATGCTTGAGAGCATGGACGCCATCGGAATAAACATGGCTTTTGTTGCCGCCCATGCATCAATAGGCCCGGACTACATTTATGGCAATAATATGATAATTGATGCCGTAACCAAATATCCTGACCGCTTTATCGGCTATATAACCCTAAATCCTCATTACCCGAAAGATATGTTAAATGAGATTGAAAGATGCCTGAAAGTACCCGGCATGAGGGGTATCAAGCTTCATCCGGAATGTCATCAGGTCCCCATAGACTATAAGAATTACCATATTGCATATGAATTTGCCAACGAAATGCGTTTTCCGGTTCTAATACACACATGGGGTATAGGAGACATCCGGATTATTGGAAAACTGGCTGAAAAATACCCGGAAATAAGGTTTATAGCAGGCCACTCCGGCGGCGATGTAAGGGCAATGGAAGAGACTATAAATGTAGTAAACAGCAACGTGAATGTTTACGCAGATTTAACGGTTTCAATGGTTCGGGAAGGAAATGTCGAATGGTTTGTAAGCCAAGTCGGGTCCAGGAAACTTTTGTACGGTTCCGACATGCCCTTTTTTGATCCGAGAGCGGCCTTCGGAAGAGTAGCATTAGCCCGTCTTTCGGATGATGAGAAAAAAGATATTCTGGGGCTTAATATAAAAAGAATTTTGGAAAACAGATAAACATGATTGTAAAACATTTAATCACTGAAAAGCCTCTTATATATGTAATAAAACAGAGATTTCACAAAAATAGTATACTAAAACTGCCCAGTCTTTCCGTAATATAAATTCGTTTATTGAATTTTATATCCCCCGGGAAGACATTTTTTTGCAATTTTTAATTATATATTTTGAAAGTGGCATCATGCTAAAGTTCATATGGAAATAAATGAAATCAGATATACTACGGCCAGGAAACTTAAATAAGGCTTTATTAACAATAAGGCAGAAATTTACTTTAAATTTTGTGCAGACTATTATATAATGTAATTGCATAACACCGGCAATAAACTTGCAATTGGAACACAAAATTCTGTTCTTCACAATTGAAAGGGTGTTTACTTAATGGATTTTAGCAATTTCGATGATGTGCGATTCAAAAAGATACCTCTATTAACCATGAAGGATAACAATAACGGGGGACTGCTGTTTTACATAAGGAAATACAACAGAAACACAATAACACCTGAGTTGCACAGACACAATTATGTGCAGACAAATTACATATGCCAGGGCAGGGGCAGACATGTTATAAACAACCATTCATTCGATATAGTCAAAGGAGACATTTTCATCATACCGCCATATATTCCTCATCAAATCATGCCTGTTGACGATGTAGACATAGAGATTATCGAATTTGAGTTTGAACCGGAATTTATAAATCAAAACTTCAACAGTATAGAAAATATAAGGTCATTTTTCGATTTTGCTTACATAGAACCCTTTCTGGTCAGTGAGAGTCAGGTTAAACCAAGGTTGAACCTGGCAGGCGAGATACAGATTGAAGTGGAAAGAATTTTAAACAATGTATTGCATGAATATAAAAACAGAATGGTTGGATTCGATTTAATAATAAGAGCACTTCTTCTTAATCTGCTCGTAATTGTTGGCAGGGAATTTTCAAAAAGCATTGAAACAAATCAGGACAGCTTACTTTATGACAGCCACAGAGGCTCAATCATGAAAGCAATACAATATATCAATGAAAATTATACAGAGGATTTTTCGATAGACTTTATTGCGTCAAAGGCAATGCTGTCAAAATCATATTTCTGTTATTTTTTCAAGAATGTAACCGGCAAAACCTTTGTGGAATATCTGAACGGGCTTCGAATCTCAAAATCCATGGAACTTCTTAAGCAATCACACAAAAAGATACTTGATATTTGCTATGAATCAGGTTTCAAAAACATAAGCCATTTCAACCGGCTGTTTAAACAACATACAGGACTGTCTCCAACAGCTTACAGGAAACTTGGCGGGTGAAATGGACAACATTAAAATGTAATATCAATCAAGAATAATAAAATATTTGCAAAGAAATTGCATGGAAAAGATTATAAAATGAATATGATGTAAATAGAAAATTCGCAAGATTTATTTTACATAGATGCAGTTTTAGACTAACAATATTTTAGACTTATCTTTAGAACCAACTTGAACAGTTAAACAGAAATATTTGATGATGCAAAGATGATTATCCATATGTTGAACCATACGGTTGAAATATAAGAGAATAAGACAGTTGGCAGCCTATTAACATATTTGCAAAGGCTTATCCTTGTTAAAAACAATTTTGAATCGAATTAATAAAAAATTTACCGTGCTAACGGTAGATTATAGATCTCTATTTTTAAGAGGTAAAAAATTTCAATAAGGGAGGATAAGTACATGAAAAAACTGCTTTGCATCATTTTGGTAGCACTTCTTTCTTTATCTTTGGTTGGCTGTGTATTGAATACACCATCAGGAGATGGCGGAGGCACTCAGACTCCAAAGACCACCAAGCTTGTTGTGCTTTCTGCACCGGATGGATCAGGAGACAATATGATTATATCACCATACATTCCGGATTTTGAGAAAGCAACAGGCATTGATGTCGACTTTACGGAAATTGCCATGGATAACCTGCATACACAGCTCACAACAATTTTTGCAGCAAAATCTGCAGAAGTTGACGTACTCTGGACCTGGGTCGGCTGGACTGCAGAATTTGGTAATGCCGGGCATCTTGAAGATCTTACGGACAAACTTACAAAAGATGAATGGGATAAGTATGTACCGGGTGCATTAAACTGCGTCACTTATAAAGGAAGAAGATATGGCTTGCCCAAGTTCTTCAGCATAAGAGGATTTTACTGCAATGAGCTGGCATTGCAAAAAGCAGGAATTACAAAGCTTCCGGAAACATGGGATGAAATGGTTGAATACGCAAAAGCCACGACAAACAAGGATAAGGACGAATACGGTTTACTATTTGGAATGGGTAACAACAACAACCTGTTAATATCTTTCCAGGATGTGCTGGTGCTTACCGGAGGTCAAATAGTTGACAGCAATGACAATATCAAGTTCAACGAACCTGAAGGTGTGGAAGCCCTTGAAAAAATCGTGGAATTGGTTAATTTGGGAGTTATAGACCCGGCATCATATGGTATCGTATTTGGAACTGACAAGAGGGAAAGATGGAATAAAGGTCTTAATGCAATGACCTGGGAATGGGCAGCAACTTATGTAATGGCAAACGATCCGGCACAGTCTGCTTTTGCAGGACATTGCGTTGTAACCAGGGTTCCTTCTATAAAGACCACCGGTGCTATTACAGGATCCGAAGGACATTCGATATCCAAGTATTCCCAGAACAAAGAAGCAGCACTTGATCTTATCAAATTCCTTTCATCCAACGATGTCCAAAAGAAGATGGTTCTGAAAACCGGATGGTATCCTGTAGTAAACTCATTGTTTGAGGACCAGGAAGTATTGGCCAGCAGTCCTTTGTTCCAGTACGCTGCTGAACAATCCAAGTATCCTACCATGAGATTTGCAGCTCCATACACAACAGAACTTCAGGACACTTTGGGACCTGAGCTTTTACTTGCAGTGCAGGGCAAGAAGACAGCAAAACAGGCTTTGGATGATGCAGCAGCAAAGGTTAAGGACATAATTTCCCAATACAAATAAAAGCTGGTTTTTGTAAAATTTGATGATATTAAAAAGGGGATATCTTGTTGAAGATATCCCCTGATAAGAAAGGATTCAACATGAAAAGGAAAAGTCAAGCTTTGCAAGAATCTCTTTTTGCTTATAAAATGGTAGGCCCCATGTTTTCCGTATTTTTATTGATGGGCTTGTTTCCAATTCTTTATTCCTTCTATGTAAGTTTTTTAAACTGGAGGCTGAATATTGCGGCAAAACCCAAGGTAATAGGGTTTGGCAACTATGTCAAGGCTTTCAGTGATCAAATATTTTTACAGAGCCTTCCGAAAACAGGATTCTTTGTTCTTTTAATTGTTACAGGCAGTACAGTATTCGGACTTTTGTTTGCTTCATTATTAAACAGCAAGTACATAAAAAGAAAAGAATTTTTTCTTTTGCTGAGCTTGCTTCCATGGGCTGTTCCCCGTGTGGTTGGCGGTTTGATGTGGAAGTGGATATTTGATGGCAACTATGGAATTCTCAACTTTTTGCTCAAGCAATTTGGTTTGATAAATTCATACAAGTGGTGGTTTATGGAATCGACATGGAAAGCTTTGGCAATGGCTGCAATTGTTGAAATATGGCGTAATGCTCCATTCGCAGGATTGCTTTGTTTTACCGGCTTTCAGAATATTTCTGTTTCTTTATATGAAGCGGCTGAACTTGACGGGGCAAATGCAGCACAAAGGTTTTTCTATGTTACATTGCCGGGTATAAAAATTGTTTTGATGTCGGTATTGATTCTGCTTACGACATGGGGACTCAAGACATTTGACACCATATTTATCATGACAGGCGGCGGTCCGGGTACCAATACAATGATAACCTATATGTATATATACCAACAGGCCTTCAATTATTTAAACATGAGTTATGGATCAGCATTGGGGTATATTTTCACTGTTATAATTCTGCTTATGATACTGCTGTATTATAAGACCTTTAACCGTGACAACACTTAATCTTTACTATAAAGGGAGATAATAATGAAGACAAACAGACTTAAAAGAAATCTTGCGATATTTTTCACTTACTTTTTTGTGTTTTGTTTTATTATTTTTTATATGGCACCGTTTTTTTGGATGCTCCTTACAAGCTTTCAATCGCAGGTTAATCTTACAAGCATACCGCCTAAAATTGAATTTGCCAACTGGTTTGAAAATTATAGAAAGCTTTTGAACAATGATAAGTTTATGTTATCCTTAAGAAACAGTATTATAGTATCCTTAACCACCACTATATTGACTCTTGCATTTGCCAGTATGGGGGCTTACGCAATTGCCAGGCTGAATTTTAAGGGAAAATCATTCATTTTGTTTTCAAATTACAGCATACAGATGGGTCCGGCGGTTGCCTTCCTGATACCAATATTTCTTATCATGAGAAGCCTCAACCTGATAGATACCCTGGCCGGATTCATTATTGCTATTTTGGTATTTACGCTGCCTGTATCCATGTGGGTGCTTTTAGGCTTTTTCAAAAGCATACCCAGGGAAATGGAGGAAGCAGGTTTAATAGATGGATGCAAGAGATTTCAGATTTTCCTGGAAATAATTCTACCCATGTCGAGACCAGGACTGATATCTGCTGGAATTGTAACTTTTATACTTGTATGGGGCGAATTATTGATTGCACTGCCCTTAACCCTGTCAAAAAGCATACCTTTGACGGTGTTTGCCTCATCGTTTTCAGGAATTTACTTTACAGATTATGGCGGGGCGGCTGCCAGTGCCATACTATCAGCGCTTCCAACGGTAATTATTACGCTGGTGTTCAGGAACTACTTGTTGAAAGGACTTATTGAAGGTGCAGTTAAGGGTTGATTTTTAAGTTTTTGGCGAAAGATGCTTAATGCCTGGAAAAGCATAGTAAAAATTCCCTATAAAATATACAGTTTATTAGTCTGTCAAATGTATATTGTGTAGGTCAGTTTCAGTTCGTGCTTTTTTGGACATTTATTATAAATAATCTTTATATTAAGGATGGAGGTTACTATGAAGAAATTACGAATAGGTGTTATTGGAGTCGGTACCATGGGCTCACAGCATGCAGAAATTTTTGCAGGCATGCCTGAGACAGAATTAAGTGCCCTTGTAGATCTTGATGTTGACAAGGCAAAGAAATTATGTGAGCGAATCGGCGTTAAGGCAGACTGTTTCAAAGACTATGAAACCATGCTTTCAAAATGTGATATTGATGCCGTTGCAATATCTTTACCTGACAGCATGCATAAAGCTCCTGTAATTGCAGCTCTCCAGGCCGGAAAGCATGTGTTGGTTGAAAAACCGCTGGCAACCAAGCTTGAGGATTGCGATGAAATGATAAAGTTTGCCGAAAAACAGGGCAAAACTCTGATGGTCAACTTTTCTCACAGATGGGCAGCATCATATTTTAATACAAAAAGCTTGATAGAATCGGGAAAAATAGGGAATGTTGCAATGGCATATGCAAGGAAGAATGATACTATAGGAGTTATTACAAAGTCGTGGGGCTGGCTTGCAGAATCGACTCCTGCAGCATTTCTGTCAAGCCATGACATTGACCTTGTAAGATGGTTTATTGGTTGTGAAGCCAAATCAGTATATGCCAGGGCATATGCCAAAGTATTGAAAAGCAAAGGATACGATACTCTGGATGCTGTTCAGGCTCTTGTGGAATTTGAAAACGGTGCAATAGCAACATTTGAATCAGGCTGGATATATCCGGATACTTTCCCGACTCCTACTGATTCATATATTGAGATTGTTGGAGAGCATGGAGTGGTGCATCTTGACAGAAAGAGCGAGTCCTTCGAGTATGCAACTCCTGAAGTGTACACTTTTCCCAAATTGTCTATTTCATGCAGGGTAAACGGAAAGCTGCAGGGTGCATTCAGGATAAGTCTTGAACATTTTGTAGATTGCCTTTTGAATAACAAGGAACCTGTAACATCCGGAAAAGAGGCACGCAAGGTAGCTGAAATTGTTGAGGGAATTCACCGTTCGATTGAATCCGGCCAACCTGTATCCCTTCCTTTATAAAATAATGTGTCTTAAGCTATATTCCGTTTTGTTGATTCATGCCGGCAAAACGGAATATAGCTTTGTTTAGTGGTTAGACATTGTGCTGATGGTCTTAAGGTTCAAAAAAAGAGAATTCTGCAAGAGAAAAGTTATAACGGATTAAAGGAGAAAATTAAAATGGCAAATGTTGCGGTAGAGTTTTCGTATGGCTACAAAAGTGTATCGGTTCAGATTCCGGAGGAGTCGCTGATTAAAATAATTGAGGTTGGTGATGCCTGCGCCGCCTCCAACCCTGACGCAGAGGTTAGAAGAGCCCTTTTAAAACCAATTGGCACCGATAGGCTTAGTGAGATTGTAAGGGGGAAAAATACAGTCCTTATCATGGTTCCGGACAGGACAAGAAAATTTCCGCTAGATTTTGTCATACCTCCCGTTATAGATGAAATTCTTGCAGGAGGTATTAAGGAAGAGAATATTAAATTTTTAATCGGTTCAGGTACGCACAGGGCCATGACGGAAGAAGAGATGGAGCATCACTTCGGTTCAGTATTATATGAAAGATTCAAAAACAGGATTTACAACCATGAGTGGTGGGATGAAAATCAACTCGTACATGTCGGAACCACACCAAATGGGACCCCGATTGATATAAACAGGCATGTTCTTGAAACAGATGTCAAAATTGCTGTCGGAGCAGTAAAGCCCCACAGAGATGCCGGGTGGTCCGGAGGCGCCAAGATGATACAACCGGGAGTCTCAGGATTCAGAACCACCGGATATACCCATTGGCTTGCTGCACAATACCCTGTATCAGAAATCCTCGGGCATAATAATAATGTTGTACGTCGCGAAATGGAGCAGATTGCGGAACAGGTGGGCCTTGATTTTATTGTTAACTGTGTGCTGGACAGGCAATACAGGCTTTCTAAAGCATTTGCAGGCCATTTTATTGATGCCCACCGGGCATGCTGTGAAGCTGCCAGCCCGTATTTTACCCTTGAAATTGAAGAAAAGGCAGACATATTCATTGTCGGGGCTTCCAGCGGCCAGACTAATATGTGGGGCAATGCAACAGGGCCTAACTGGAGCGAGCTAATTATGAAGGAAGGGGGTACTGTTGTACTGTTTGCCAGATGTGAAGACGGCATATGTGACGAGCATCCCGATATCATAAAATACGGGTACAGACCTTTGGATGAAGTAAAAGGCATGGTGGAACGCGGCGAAATAACGGACTTGACTGCTGCAGGGCATCTTTGCCACGGCGCAGAAAAGTGGGCAAAGGGAATTCGAACGATTCTTGTAAGTGAAGGAATAAATCGTGAAGAGGCAGCAAAACTTGGTATGGAATATGCTGATTCTCCTCAGGAGGCAGTCGATATGGCTCTGGCGCGACACGGAAAAAATGCAAGAATTTATGCCTTTCCAAGTTTCTATTTTACCGAGTTTGTGGTTAAATTAAAAAATTAATATGATAAAAGATTATGGCATGTACCTGGCATAATGCGGTTATGAATAAAATATTTAATGGAGGGTATTTTATGTCAAATAAGCTTGCAATACTTGGAGGAGAAAAAACAATAAAACAAAGTCACAACGAGATATTCAAGTGGCCAATAATAACAGAAGAAGATAAAAAGGCTGTACTGGATGTATTAGACAGGTGTGCCATGTCAGGAACCGATGTTACGGTCGAATTTGAAAAAGAGTTTGCTGCATGGCAGGGAACTAAGTATGCATTGGCTTTCAACAACGGAACTTCCGCACTTCATGCAGCAATGTTTGGATGCGGAATCGGAATAGGCGATGAGATAATTTGTCCAAGTATAACTTATTGGGCATCCGTAGCACAGGTGTTTTCACTGGGCGGTACGGTTGTTTTTGCGGATATTGACCCTGAAACACTGTGCATTGATCCTGACAGCATTGAAAAAAGAATTACTAAAAATACGAAAGCTATCATGGTTGTACATTATCTTTCATATCCTGCTGATATGGACCGCATATTGGCTATTGCCAAAAAACACAACCTGAAAGTGATAGAAGACGTTTCCCATGCCCAGGGGGGGCTGTATAAAGGAAAAAAACTCGGTACTTTTGGCGACGTTGCAGCCATGTCCCTTATGAGCGGAAAATCTTTTGCCATAGGCGAAGGCGGCATACTGGTTACAAATGACAGGGACATATATGAAAGAGCAATTGCATTTGGCCATTATGAAAGATTTGATGACAGGATTCAGAATAAGGAATTGAGAAAATATATAGGACTGCCCCTGGGGGGTTACAAGTACCGTATGCATCAGCTCAGCTCCGCAGTTGGGAGAGTCCAGCTTAAGTATTATGATGAAAGGTGTGCCGAGATTAGAAAAGCCATGGATTATTTCTGGAAGCAATTGGAAAGTATGTCTGCAATCAAACCCCATAGGGTACTGGAAGGCTCAGGAAGCAATATGGCCGGTTGGTATTTACCATATGCGTTGTACAATAAGAATGAGCTTGGAGGGCTTTCGATTACCCGGTTTACAGAAGCTGTGAGGGCAGAGGGGGTCGCAAACTGCATAGCAGGCTGCAACAATCCACTCCATACCCACCCGGTTTTCAATACATGTGATATCTACGGACATGGCAAGCCTACAAGACTGGCAAATTCAAAAGATGACATAAGAGTATTTGACCGGGACTTGCCTGTAAGCGAAAAAATAGGTTCCATGATATTTTCAGTACCGTGGTTTAAGAAATTTGTTCCTGAAGTTATTGAAGAATATGCGTATGCATACCGTAAGGTATGTGAAAACTACAAGGATCTTCTGCCCGATGACAAAGGAGATCCTGCCAATATCGGAACATGGCACTTCTTTAAACATGGCTGATTTGAAATTTGGAAGAAGTTGATCTTATAAGGCTTATTTGGCAAGTAAAAATAATAATATCAAGTCTGTGAAATTTCATTAATTACCAAAGCAACCGTAGCGATGCCTTTGCTTTGGTAATTTTATTATTACGACCTTAATAATCACGGTTTTCATCAATCAATGAATAGAATATGCAAAGAACCGATTGCAGCTTGCTGCTAAAATAAAAATGTAAGCTGATTCACTTTTTTTGGAGCTTTCAGAAACACCTGCTTTGCAGGGATTGATAAATGGATATGGTAAAAAAAGAACAGGATGCGGCGGAAATTGCGGCAACGTGGCTTTATAACAAGCCGGTGAAGTAGATTTTGTATATGGACTTTCCCGAAGGCTTGTGATATGATACCGAAAGTATATAAAAAATAAATCTCTGGTATTGTATACTTTTGTAGAAGCAAGTTGCTGCGAATGGTTACAGTAACTGGTAAAATAAAATCAATGGAGATGACAAAAAAGGTGGGTCAAACATCTGAAATTCCAGTTAAAAACTCTGTTGAGGAACCCTTTGCAAATGTCCCGGAGCAGGTTACTGAAAAGCCTGACACAGGGTTAGCCCAGCAGACCGCCAATCAGCCGGTGGAAGAACAGGCTGAAAAATCCAAAGAGCAAGCCGTAGACCAAACTGTCGAAAAGTCTGTTTCAGAACCTGTTGAACAATACCCTGAAAAGCCTGTGGAGAAAAGAAAAGGCAAGGAATTACAATTGGCTCTGGATCTGGTTGAACCGGGTGATGATGATGAGAACAGTTATGGAAAACAGGAACGGGTAAGCAAGCACCTGCCCCCTGAAGTGACTTCCAGAATGCTTTATAAAGATGTAGTCAGAATTGCATGGCCTTCATTAATGGAGCTGACGCTGACCCAGCTGGCATCCATGGTGGATTTGATGATGGTTGGAGGATTGGGACCATGGGCTATTACGTCGGTAGGTCTCACCATTCAACCCAAGTTTCTTATGATGATTGCTTTTATGGCCATGAATGTAGGTGCAACAGCTTTGGTTGCAAGACATAAAGGCGAGGGCAAACCTGAAAAAGCTAATATGGCGCTAAGACAGGCACTGCTTCTGACATTCGTTCTTTCAATCATATCATCGGTGGTCGGCTTCTTCCTGTCAGAATCCATGGTTCGTTTTATGGGAGCGGCGGATGCCCAGACCCTGGCTGGTGGAACCGTTTATCTTAAGATTCAGATGGCCGGATTTATAGTTCTGGCGTTAACCAGCACATTTACCGCCACCTTGCGTGGGGTTGGCAACACACGGATTGCCATGCTGTATAACTTGATGGCTAATATAATTAATGTGATTTTCAACTATTTATTGATACATGGACATTTTGGTTTCCCAAGGATGGAACTGGCCGGAGCGTCTCTTGCTACTGTTATTGGCCAATGTGCAGCGTTTGTAGTTGCTCTGATTGTTTTACTGAGAGGAAAACACTATCTGAAACTGGAGTTGAACAAGGGCTTCAAACCGCAGTGGGAATCCATAGGCAGGATTTTTAAGATTGGTTTTCCGGCAATGGTGGAGCAGACAGTTATGAGAACAGGTATTATTATATTTTCTAAAACTGTTGCATCCCTCGGTACAGTGGACTTTGCCATTCACCAGATTTGCATGAATATTCAGGCATTAACCTTTATGACCGGCAATGCTTTCGGAATATCTGGCACTTCTTTGGTGGGACAGAGTCTTGGAAAGAAGAGGCCGGACATGGCACAGGCATACAGCAGCCGTACAAGGCGTCTTGGAATGTGTGTATCATTGGTTTTGGCGCTGATTTTCTTCTTCTTTGGGAAGCAAATTGTTTCACTTTATAGTGATGAGCCCCAAATCATATTCCAGGGAGCAAAAATACTTATGCTTGTAGCATTTATCCAGCCCTTCCAGTCATCCCAGTTCATACTGGCCGGTGTGTTAAGAGGTGCTGGAGATACCAGGTCGGTTGCCATTATTACATTTATAACTGTCTTATTGGTACGACCGGGTCTTGCAATTTTAGGAATTCATGCTCTGAATTGGGGATTAATCGGTGCCTGGATTGCCGTAATTGCAGATCAGCTGTTAAGGTCCTTGCTGGTACTTTTAAGGTTTAACTCGGGCAAGTGGAAGAGTGTGAAGGTTTAGGCTACTAAGTAATTTAACATAAAGATTTTTATTATAAAAACAGGGGGTACAATAATGAGTAAAGAAACATATAATGCATTTGAAGTTGCACAAGCCCAGTTCGATCAGGTAGCTTTAAAGATCGGCCTGGACGAATCAACCAGAGAATTATTGCGTCAACCTATTCGTGAGTATCATATATCAATACCCGTAAAGATGGACGATGGAACAACAAAGGTTTTCAGAGGATACCGCATACAGCATAATGACGCCAGGGGGCCTGCCAAGGGCGGAATTCGTTTTCATCCTTTGGAGACAGCAGATACGGTACGGGCGTTGTCAATGTGGATGACATGGAAATGCTCGGTAGTTGATATCCCTCTTGGCGGAGGAAAGGGAGGCATTGTCTGCGACCCACGCACCATGTCCGACCGCGAACAGGAAAGGCTGTGCCGTGGATGGGTGCGCCAGCTTGCAAGGGTTATGGGTCCAAACCTTGATGTCCCTGCGCCGGATGTAATGACTAGTGCCAAGCATATGTTATGGATGCTGGATGAGTACGAAGCAATATATGGTGGCAGATATCCCGGATTCATTACCGGTAAACCTGTTGGTATGGGCGGATCCCTTGGAAGAACCGAGGCTACTGGATTTGGTGTAATATTCGTGCTGCGTGAAGCTTTGAAAGAGCTCGGGATCAAGATTGAAGAAACAACAGCAAGCATTCAGGGCTTCGGTAATGTCGGCCAGCATGCGGCTTTAAAGTACACCCAGATGGGTGGCAGGGTAATAGCAATTTCCTGCTGGGACAATAACGATAAATGTTCTTACACTTACCGCTGCAATAACGGTGTGGATATTAATTTCCTGAGAAGTATAACCGATTCCTTTGGAACTGTAAACAAGAACAAGGCAATAGAAGCCGGTTATGAATTACTCTCCGGAGATGACTGGATTGCACAGGATGTTGACATACTTTTACCTGCTGCGCTGGAAAACCAGATAAACAGCAAAACTGTAAACAGAATCAGCAAAAGTGTAAAAGTCATAGCTGAAGCTGCAAACGGTCCAACAACCCCTGATGCCGATAAAGTCATCAATGAGCGGAATATATTTGTTATACCTGATTTTCTTTCGAATGCAGGGGGAGTTACTTGCAGTTATTTTGAGCAGGTTCAATCAAATATGAATTATTACTGGGATAAGGATGAAGTCATGCATAAACTTGATTCAAAAATGACTTCTGCATTCAAGGCTGTATATGACCTTTCAGTAAACCAGAATGTATTTATGAGGGAAGCTGCTTACATTATTGCAATCAACCGTGTTGCCCAGGCTGTAAAGATGAGGGGTTGGGTATAAAAAAGTTATATGACTATTGCCGGACGTTAGTGCGTGAATATGCATAATGCATATATCATCCGGCAGCAAGGCGGATTTACAGCGCATGCAATATATACTGCAGAACGAGATGTTCAGGCAAAATATGTTGCATGCGCAGTTTTTATTTTCAAGCTATTCTGATAAATTGCCATAGATGAACGTATTAAAATTCCAAACAAATTACATGTGATGAGTGCACTGTCGTGCGACCGGCCACAAGTTTTGAAAAGAAATCTTAATTCCAGGTACATTTTGTTGGAGTACACGGTGCAGAAGCTTGGAAAATTGGCAGGAATCAGCACAAGGACACTGAGATATTATGATGAAATCGGGATGTTGAAGCCGGCAAGAATCAATTCCTCCGGTTATCGGATATATGGGCAGAAGGAAATTGACAGGCTGCAGCATATACTTTTTTACCGTGAGCTGGGCTTAAGCCTTGAAGATATTAAAAAAATAATGGATTCACCATCCTTCAACAGCTTGTCTGCATTGTGTGAGCACCGGGAAAAGCTCATTGCCAAAAAGAATCAAATAGAAAAACTTATTTTGAATGTTGAAAAAACAATAGCAGCTAAAGAAGGGAGAATAACTATGAGTAACAGGGAAAAATTTGAAGGTTTTAAACAAAAGCTTATTGAAGAGAACGAAAGCAAGTATGGAAAAGAAGTAAGAGAGAAGTATGGTGATGAAGCTGTTGAGCGGTCCAACAAGGCATTTATGAACATGACTGAAGAGCAGTACAATGAGTTTACCAAGCTTGGGGAGGACATTATCAGTACCCTGAAGGAAGCCATTAAAACAAACGATCCGGCAGGGGAACTTGCTCAAAAAGCAGCGGATTTGCACCGCAGGTGGCTTACCTTTGCATGGGGGAATTACAACAGGGAAGCCCATGCAGGAGTCACTGATTTGTATGTAAATGATGAAAGATTTACTAAATACTATGATCAGCATCAGCCTGGACTGGCAGCATTTTTAAGGGAAGCTGTCTATATTTACACTGGTATTAAAAAAGCTTAAAAAGCAGTACCGCACAGCATTTTTTGCGGTACTGCCCAAGCAGTGTCAACGCCGGGATATTTTTGACCGAATGGAGGTGCGGACATTTTTCTGGACTTTTTCATGCCACTAAACCTTTACTACGTCTATAGTCCATAGGACTCATCGCCCCAAGAGACATCTTGATTCGCTTCTCATTATACCATACCAGATAACTAT
>DUMO01000040.1 GCA_012839865.1 Clostridiaceae bacterium | reverse complement strand
CGGCATTGATGTATCAACACAAGCCAGTGCAAACAGTGCAATATCAGTTATTCAGTCCGCAATTGAAACTGTATCGGCAGAAAGATCCAAACTCGGTGCTGTTCAGAACAGGCTTGAGCACACGATCAAGAATCTTGATACATCTGCTGAAAACCTGCAGGCAGCCGAATCACGTATCCGCGACGTAGACATGGCTCAGGAGATGATGGAGTACACCAAGAACAACATTCTCCAGCAGGCAGCTACAGCAATACTGGCTCAGGCAAACCAGGCACCACAGATGGTACTGCAGCTTCTCAGATAATTTACGCGCAGCTTGAGGTACCGGGTATTAGCATCATGCGCCTTTGTATTTTATGCTTTTCAGGCAAACAGGGTAGTACCGGGAATATTGCAATCGTGCCTGGTGGCGAAACTCAAAGCGCAGAGCATATGAATAATTATTCAAAACTAAAGACGAGGAGCCAGGGAGTTTTTCCCTGGCTCTTTGCTTTTTCCAAAAAATTCCCCTAAATTCCTTTCCTTAAATTACCGATACATTAAATGAGAAATATTCACGGAGGGAAATTTATGCGTATTGTAAGCACGGATGCTTTGAGAAGCAACATTAAAACTGAGACAGCGAATATGGCTGTAAAGATGTCAACTCTCGAAAATGAAAAAACAATAAGACCTCAAAATGAAGTCCAAATTGATAAGAAACCAATAGATAAAGAACTTCTTGAAGAAGCTGTTGAGAAGTTTAACAAAGCTGTTGCGGCCTATAATAGAGAATGCAAAATATCAATCCATGAGAAGACCGGGAACATAATGGTGAAAATCATTGATACTGAAACCAAGGAAATAGTCAGGGAGATCCCTCCTGAGAGAATTCTTGATATTGTCGCCAAGATGTGGGAGATTGCAGGGATTCTCATAGACGAGAGAAGGTGAAATGATGCCGGTCTATGGTTACTACAATTATTACTCCAAGTTGCGCTTAAGCGGCATGGCTTCCGGACTTGACACTGATGCAATAGTAAGCAGCCTTATAAGGGTGGAAAGGATGCCTCTTGACAAATTGCAGCAAAAAAGGCAGCTTACCGAATGGCGGCAGGATGATTACCGGGAGATAATAAACCTTTTACGGGGATTTAAGGACGAGTACTTCAATTATCTCAAGCCGGCAAGCAACATGCTGTCCCAATCAAACTACAAGATGTTTACCATTGCAAGCTCCAACAGCAGTATTGTGTCTGCAACAGGGGGTGTGGGAACCGGAGAGGGAACCCATACCATCAGTGTAATCAACCTTGCCACTGCTGACCAGGCAGTAGGTGCCAGCGGCATTACTAAAGGCCTGGAAGGCGCAAAAGCACTCAACGGTTCCGATGTATCAGAGCTGAGCGGGAAAAAATTTGTTCTTGTGCTGGACGGTATTTCCAGGGAAATAACCATAGGAAGCTATTCAACTGTGAACGAACTGGCAAGTGGCCTGGAATCAGCTATAAGGGATGCATTTGGAGAAGGAAAGGTTTTCGTAAGCAATGTTGACGGCAAATTAAATTTTTCCACCGGCGGAGGAGCAAACAAGATTGTCCTGCAAAACGGATACTCGAATAACGGCCTTGAATCCCTTGGATTTTCCGCCGGGGACTCAAACAGGCTGGATACTTCCAGGACGTTGTCAGAGCTGGCGGACAAGTTTTCAACACCTCTTACCTTTGATGAAAACGGCAAGCTCCAGTTTACAATTAATTCAAAGCCCTTTACCTTTGACCAGAATATCACCCTCTCCGGCATGCTGAATGCAATCAACGGTGATTCCACAGCAAAGGTCAATATTGTTTATGATGAAATGACCGACAAATTCATTATTACCGCAAAGCAGCTCGGTGCCGGGAACAATATAGACATATCCCAGACCGGGGGCAACTTTTTTGACGGGGCTTCGGGAATTAGTACGGTCAATACCGTGACCCGGGAAGGCGAGGATGCCACAGTAAAACTGGATGGAGTTGTAATAAAAAGAAGCAGCAACACCTTTACCGTAAACGGAGTTACGTACAACCTTTTAAAGGCTCATGACGATCCTGACAATCAATCGGAAACACTTGCAATCAAAGTCGACGTTGACGGTATATACAAAAAAATCGAGGAATTTGTAAACAAGTATAATGAAGTAATTGATAAAATCAATGCCAAACTGTCGGAGGAGTATGACAGTGACTACCTGCCCCTTACCGATGAGCAAAAGGAGGCCATGACGGAGGAAGAAATAGAAAAGTGGGAAAAGAAAGCAAAGACGGGCCTTCTTCGCAATGACAGCATACTAAGCCGGATTGTGTACGATATGAGAAAGGCAGTTTATGACAGCATCGAAGGGCTTGGTTTGGGGATATACAGTATAGGTATCACAACAGAAAATTATGCTCAAAAGGGTAAGTTGAGAATTGATGAAAAAAGGCTGAAAGAAGCAATACTTGCCGACCCGGACGGAGTTATGAATATTTTTGCAAAACAGTCCTCATCTGTACCAAACTACTCCCGTACCCTTACAAGTGACCAAATGGCAGCAAGGTATAAGGAGCAGGGCATTGTCCACAGGTTATATGACATAATTGAAAACAACATCACAACCTTCAGGGACGAAAACGGAAGGAAGGGAATCCTTCTCGAAAAAGCCGGTTTGATAGGTGATGCGTCTGAATTTAACAACTCCATCTACTGGCAGCTAAAGGATTATGACAAATCCATCAGCAATATGCTTATCGACCTTTACCGAAAGGAAGAAAGTTTATACATCAAGTATGCAACCATGGAAAAGCTGTTGGGACAGATGTATTCACAGAGCAATTGGCTTGCGATGCAGTTTAATTCGGGAAATTAAAGCTTTGAGTTTTTTAAACCATTGATGACCATGGGTAAGGTAGTAATTATTGCAATATATGCCTGGTTGTGCAGATTGTAAATCAGGCGGCAAGTTCAACAGGATAAATTTTTCTGAGGTATAAGAAATAACAGACGGAGGTACAAACTATGGCATTAAACAAGGTTTATGACCAATACAAGGCCAATTCCGTAATGACATCAAGACCGGAAGAACTCACGGCAATGCTGTATAACGGGATAGTCAAATTCATTATGCAGGGAATTTTCGCTATTGAGAAAAATGATTTGGAAAAGGCAAATGAGAGCATTATTCGGGCCCAGGACATAATTGCGGAGCTGCGGAATACCCTGGATAAAAGCTATGATATAGCTAATAGCATGGATCTGGTGTATGATTATATGCATAGAAGACTGATAGAGGCAAATGTTCATAAAGACACCGGGATTTTGAACGAAGTATTGGAATATGCAAAAGCATTCAGGGATACATGGGCGGAGGCCATGAAACTGGCAAGGCAAGACCATATTGAGCTGGTGAAATAAATATTTTCAATATCAAACAGTATGTTAGCTGAACTTCAATTACATGTATCGAGTCAGGGCTTTTTTTAACAACATGTGAAACAGGTTCAACTTGCGTTTTGAAACAATTGAATATTAGCAATCTCAGAAAAGTCGGCAGTAAAGTTTATCATTTGTCACCTTAAGTTCGGTGAAGTTGATATGCGTTCTAAGTGGCGGCATCTATTTTTTTGGTAAGTGAATAAACTGACTTTTTTAAGCAGGGTGGGATGAAGGCGATTATGAATAATTATATTGAAGAACTTATAGGGCTGCTTGAAAGCAAACAGAAATTGCTGCAAACAATATTGAGCCTGACACAGGAGCAAGCCAGGGCTATTGATGAGGAGAATGTCGAAGAGCTTGAAAAAATGGTGGAGGAAAAACAGGTTCATATTGACAGGATAAATATTATCGATAAAGAATTTAACTTTATTTATGCCGAATTCAAGGAAAAATTCGGGAGCCTGGACATTAATAATGCGAAGGACTTGGAGGTTAGGGAGGTTAAGCGTTTAAAGGATGAAGTTGCAAAAACCATGGAATTAATAAAAAGCATTTTTGCTATTGAGGAATCCAACAATGACAAAGCCGGAAAATTGCTTCAGAAAATAAGCGACAGTTTAAAGAGTATCAGCCAGACCAAAAAGGTCACCAACGCTTACGACCAAAAGGCGTACCAGGTACAACCCCATTATATCGACAAAAAGAAATAAACCAAGTGGACCAGGGAGACGGTTCCTGAGGTTTGCAGGTTTTAGCTGCATTCCGCAAGAACCGTCTTTTTTTATTTTGATGATGGAAGGGCTGTAAATGGCAGGATCTTAAGGTTCCGGAGTTTATAGCCCTATTTTGGTTACTGGGCTCGATAATCCATGAATAAGTATGCTCCATGCAAAATATTCTATATTATACGCATTAACAAGCTGCAAAAGAAATATGCATTCAAAAAAGGCAGCATGACGGCACTTTGCCCGACATGCTTTTACCTGGATCCTGGTATTGAACTCATGGAAACCGGATTTTTAAGCTTTTAAGATTAAAGGAGCACAATCATGGCCAGAAGGTCTTTTATCGGAAGTACGATTATTTTAATGATTGCAAGCCTCACGGTCCGGCTCCTGGGATTTGTGTACAGAATCTACCTGTCAAATCTGATCGGAGCAGAAGGAATGGGGCTTATACAGTTGATATCACCCATGTACTCGCTTATAATCCTTACTCTGTCATCGGGCACATCCATTGCGGTATCCAGGCTGGTGGCCGCGGAAAAAGCCAGAGGCAACCTGATTAACTTAAGGAGGCTCACAAAATGTGCCGTTCTGATAGTGGCATCTCTTGGTTCTTTTATTTCTGTAATTATGTTTTTTAATATAAGATTCATTGCCGAGGTTATCCTGAAGGATGCCAGAACATACTATTCCATTCTGCTGTATGTGCCGTGTATTCCCATCATTGCATGCGCCTCGGCCCTGAGGGGATATTTTTACGGATTGCAGGAAGTAACTCCCTCAGCACTGTCGCAGGTGGTCGAACAGGTGGTAAGAATTACCCTGGTTATCGTACTTGCCGGCCGCTTTATTGATATGGGGCTGGAATATGCATGTGCCTTTGCAACATTGGGGATGACCCTGGGCGAAATTTCGAACCTTATAGTGTTGTATTTATTCTACAGGAAGGATAAAAATAAAAATGTTTCCAAAAAGGGACTCAAAAGAAAAAGGGTTCTGATAAAGGAAATCCTTTCGATTTCAGTTTCCATATCCTTCAGCCGGTTTACCACTTCGCTGATGTCAGCTGTTGAAACCATACTCATTCCGCGAAGGCTTCTTGCAGGAGGTCTGGACTATCAATCCAGTATGGCGGAGCTTGGAAGGCTTACGGGTATGGCAATGCCTCTTTTGTTTTTGCCGACAATTGTGACATCTTCACTGGCAACGGTGCTGGTTCCGGCAATATCCGAATCCATTGCCGCCAAACGGTACAAGGAATTGAATTATAGAATATCCAGGTCGATTCAGATTACCATGCTAATGGGGTTTATATTCACTGCAGTTTTTTATTCTTTTCCAAATTTAATCGGTGATACAATCTACAAGAATCAAGCCATTGGAGACTTGCTGAAAGCCCTGTCGTATACCTGCATCTTCATGTACCTGCAGCAGACCCTTGTAGGTACATTGAACGGACTTGGCAAGCAAAACATAACCCTCCGGAATTCAATCATAGGATATGTCATACGGATAGGCTTTGTAGTGTTTTTGATACCCTCTTACGGAATACAGGGGTATGTATGGGGGAGCATTGTCAGTGCCGTAGTGCTGTGCATTATGGATATTTATGCAGTAATTAAGACCACCGGCATGATTATTGATTTGAATAATTGGATTTTAAAACCCGGGATTGTATGCGTAGCCATGATACTTTGCAGGAATATGATTTTGGAGTTTCTTAGTATTTTTCATTTGAAGAAAGCGTTGTTTTCGTTGCTTTGTGTTACTGCGCAGCTCGGCCTTGCCCTGGCAATGGTGGTAATTTTGGATATACTCAGCATAAGGGAAATTATTAAATTTACAGGATTAAACAAAATAATAAAAAGACCGGCTGGTATTGACTCGTCATCAAACAGTTTTCACAGCTTTATGCTTTGATTGATGCTTTGCCCCGGCAATTTCAGGCTTGGAGTTTCCTGCACCCGGCTTTGTGGGTGCAATGGAAGCCTTTGACAGTTAAAAAATTCATACTGAAGTGTTTTTATTGATTATTCTTGAAGGTATTAAAAATTCATGCTACAGCGAGCAATAATGCGAAATAGTCAGGATTTGCGATGTAAAGTGTTATATTCATGCTCAAAGGTCAAAGATAGTCAAGGACAAATTTTGAAATAAATAATATTATACGATATAAATATAATTGAAAGGTCAAAGATAGTCAAAATCAATAACTGAAGAACTAAAATTTTAAAAGAGAGGTGTTCTAGTATGTTTGGTATAGTACCGTTCAGAAGAAATAATAATCTTAAGAGAGCCGCAAACTTCTGGGACTTTGACAGCCTGATGGACAGCTTCTTTGATGACTCTTTCATGCCGGCATTTTTTGCATCCGGATATAGATTTAAAGCCGACCTGAGGGAGACTGACAATGAGTATATCATTGATGCGGAAATCCCAGGTGTTGATAAAAAAGACATTAAACTTGAATTAAGAGATGATACCCTTACCATCAATGTTGAACGCAATGAAGAAATAAATGAAGAAAGTGCCGGGTATATAAGGAGAGAGAGGCGTTTTGGTTCCTGCTCCAGAAGCTTCTATGTAGGGGATGTAAAGCAGGACGCGATTACTGCCAAATACGATAACGGAATTCTTACTGTTACATTGCCGAAACTGAATGAAGGAAAGAGAAATATTCATAGAATTGATATCCAGTAGTATTGATAAAAGATGCAGTTAATCGTGATGAACTGAAACTCGATGACATTTTAAAAAATTTATGTTTTGTTCAACATATTGCACGGGGGGCGGCATTGCCCCCTTCCCCCCTCTCTCTCCGGTTATTAACCAGTGGTTTTACATATATGGCCCACTTGCAAGTCTCAATAAAATTCGTATGCTGTTTGTAATATAAATTTAATGCAAATTTCAGGGAAATTTAATAATATATTCACAGGCCTTTAACATATATATATTAGAATGTAAGTGAAATATCTGGCAAGGATGAATTTGACAATTTAAAAAGGTTTATTGAGACGCTCAGGGAGGAGGGATATAATGAGTGAAATGAGAGAACTTGAGGCTCAGATTCTTGAGAAGAACCATGTTTTAAACGCATTGGCAAAGAATGAACAGGCCAACAGGGATGCAATACGAAACGTGAAGAGGGAGCTGGAAAGCCTCTTATATAAGTACTTGAAAAAATTGCCGGCTGCAAGTCCCCTTTAGCAATATAAAAAGCTAAGGTACTGCTTCCGGCAGTTTTTTTCTATAGCTTTTTGCTTAACTGACTTAATATTAACTGCTTGGCATTTATTCTTCTACTTTCATCTTAGCTTTCTGCTCAATTTTGACTGCAGCTTCCTCTGCTGTGAGTTTATCAGCTAAGAACTCTCCATTATATTCCCTATAAAAGCATGCAAATCCTGGTGATGATCCCGTTTTTCTTATGCTACTCATTATTTCAGCCGGTAATAGTTGGTTCTAAGATTAATGCAAAGATCAAAGCAAAACCCTTATTCGCGTTGTACGCTTTCCGGGTGAAATTTTGAAGCCACAGCGCCAAGATGTATAATCACAAGTTTTCAAAATCATATTTTGTATTTAAAACAATATAATCATGAACTGCCAATTCCTTTTCATAATCGGTCATATCCGGGGTGATTATTTCATCAACGATGCTTTTTATGCGCTCGTCAACAGCAGCTTTTTGCGCGGCTGTCATGCCTCCTGCTTTTATAACATTACCTATAATTTCAAACCCTGTTGCTTGCTCCTTTTTTGAGCTTGTTATATATACGGAGTATTCATCACCTTTCCATTCTACATCCGCATCCAGGGCTTCACCTATAAAACGCAAAGGAACCATGGTTCGCCCGTTAATGATCTGAGGGGCAACATCAAGCTTTATTGTGGCTTTGTTCAATGTTGCAGATTCCTGACCTATAGTCAGATAAATAGCTGTGTTATCCTTTATGGCAAGCACACTTTTTGTGCTGTCATCCCAATGTATGGCAGCACCAAATGCTTCAAAGATTGCCCGCATAGGTACTAAAACCCTGTTATTGACTATAACCGGCGGCTGGTCAAATGTAAGCTCTTTTTGGTCTAAATAGATTCTGATTTGCGGACCTTCTTCTGCAAGCAATGGCTGGACCTGAAGAAAAAAAACAAGGAGAATCAAGGTTATTGCAATGGATTTTTTTAAATTGAACTTTTGCATAAATGCCTCCTAATGGATAAATATGCACAGGAAAATAATATTACACCTGATAAATTTTGTCAATGAAGGCCATTCTAAAATTATACCTGACAATTGATAATTTTATCTTATGAAAATCCGGGAACAAATGCAAAGTTACAACGAAAGGGCATTTAACCTGACAATTTCCTGTCAAATGCATATAAATAAACAATATCCAACAATATAAAATAAACATTGACATAAATTGCAATTTAATATATTATTATTACATATATGAGACTAATCTGTGCATTTAAAAAGGGACAGGAAAATAATATACATTAAATCATAGCTGGAGAAACGAGCTGGATTCAACTGTGCCCAAAACATGATGAAAAATAAATGCTCACATATGAAAAAACCTATTCATTTGAAAAATTTCGACATTATTCTGTCAGATATCTACAAAAAAGCTGGTACAACGTGACGAAAACGGGGTATAATTGAATTAAAGTTTTGGTATTTAAAAGTTGATATTATAATGAGACCGTTTCATATCTGAAAACAACACCGAAAATTGCTTCACCCAATATGCAGGTATTTTGTGAAACTGTTTCATTTCCGGAATCTTGGATTAACTGTCCGGAAAAGTTGGAATACGAATCCTGTTGACAAAACGGAGGTTGATTTATGGGCTTGAAAATTCTGATAGAAGGTGCTTCAGAAGCTGATCGCTCAATCATAAAAAATACCCTGAATGAAATTTGTGTTTTGAGTGAAGGGGAAACCATTGAAGTCTTACCCTATGATGCAATTGAAGATGTTGACAAGGGTGTATATGATTTTAATATACCCAACCTGGTTGGGTTAAAAAAGCTTAATGAGCGCAGTTCCATATTAAATGCAATCATTCTGCAGGCACCTATCGGGATAGCATTATCATATAATTTCGAACCTGCTGCACCTGAAAGCAATGCTTTTATTAGCATTAATCCCATGTTTGAGAAAATCACCGGCAGAACAAAAGAAGACCTTTTGGAGCTTGGATGGGCAAAAATCACACATCCCGACGATTTGGAAGAAGATATGGCATATTATAAGAGACTTCAATCGGGGGAAATTAAAAGCTACTCATTGGAGAAACGTCTTATTAAGCCGGATGGATCAATTGTATGGGTGTACTTGGTTGGAGCTCTGCTTATCCTGCCCGGCGAGCAAAAACCAAGTTATATTTGCCTGATTCAGGACATTTCAAAACGAAAAGAGATGGAAAAAGAACTGGCGGAGAGTGAACGCAGCAAGTCCGTCCTGCTTTCCCACCTTCCCGGCATGGCTTACAGGTGTAATTTTGACAGGGAACGGACAATGCAGTTTGTCTCCAAAGGCTGCCATGATTTGACCGGATATGATTCAGAGGACCTGTTGTTCAATAAAAAATTATCTTATAATGATATAATCGCGCCTGAATACAAAGAACTTGTTTGGGAAGAATGGCATCGTATTCTTGCTGCAAGGCAGCCCTTTAAATATGAATATGAAATTATTACAGCAAGTGGCGAGCGAAAATGGGTTTTGGAGATGGGACAGGGGATTTTCACCGAGGACGGCGAAGTGGAAGCTCTTGAGGGAATTATAATGGACATTTCAGAGCGTAGAAGAATTGAGGACAACTTAAGGTACAATAATGAACATGATGCATGGACAGGCCTTTATAACCGAAGGTATCTGGAACAACTTTTGGAACAGGATGCAAGGGGACAGCTAACAGAAAAAAGGGCTATTATTTCAATAAACCTAAGCTCGGTGCAAATATTGAGCATGACTTACGGGTTTCATTATGCCCAGGAATTAATCAAAAGGGTGGCTGATGCTTTAAAATTGCTTTGCAACCATAACTACATCCTGTTTAATACATATGAGAACCGATTTGTTTTCTATGCAAAAAATTATAAGGATAAGGAAGAATTGGCGGCTTTTTGCAGGGCTATTGGAAATACACTGGAATCAATACTTGTCGTTGAAAGAATTGGATGCGGCATCGGAGTTATTGAAATAAATGAAAGTAATAAGGATGATGTCGGAAAGCTTTTGAAAAACCTTCTGATTACTTCCGAGAAAGCGGTTAATATGGCTGAAAGAGATATAAATATTTGTTTTTTTGATGAGGAACTGGAAACGAAAATAATTCGTGAAGCGGAAATAAATCATGAACTTACTCAAATTGCTGAAGGCAGCGATGATAACAGTTTGTTTCTGCAATTTCAACCCATTTTCGATGTAAAACAAAATCAAATTTGCGGTTTTGAAGCATTAGCCAGATTAAACAGCAGGAAGCTAGGACTTATATCTCCTCTGGAATTCATACCTATAGCAGAGAAAACAAAACTGATGGTTCCTGTTGGAGAAAAAATCATACAAAAAGCGCTTCAATTTTTAAAGCGGCTTAAAGAGAATGGATATGATACCATAAGTATAGCGATTAATATTTCAGCAATTCAGTTGTTAAGAGCTAATTTCACAAAAAACCTGTTTGAGATGATAACTAAAATGCAGGCTAACCCTGCCAACATTTGCCTTGAGATTACTGAATCAATTTTTACTTCAAATTATCAGGAGGTAAACAGGATTCTCGGGGAACTGAAGAGTTTGGGACTAAGAATTGCCATAGACGATTTTGGTACAGGATACTCATCCCTGGCAAGGGAACGGGAGCTTAACATCAACTGTCTGAAAATTGATAAATATTTTATTGACAAATTATTGCTCATAAAACCGGAGGATGCAATAACCGGTGATATTATTTCAATGGCGCACAAGCTTGGCCATTATGTTGTTGCGGAAGGAGTGGAGGATGAAAGGCAAGCCGAGTACTTGGCAAGATTCGGATGTGACAAAATACAGGGATATCTGGTCGGAAAACCGCTAAATGAAGATGCTGCAATAGAGTTGCTAAGAAAATATAAACAGGAAATAATTATAGAGTACGGAGTATAACGTTTAGTTTATATAATGTTGCTTGGGATGTAGTTCATTTGAGACTGCTAATGCAAAGGATGGTAACGGCTGTGGAAGGCAAAGGAAGGGACGTTTCATTCAGGAGAATAATTATAACCATATTCATATTAGCCATGCTTGTATCTATTGGCAGTATAGGTTATCTTATTTTTTCAAGTTGGTTTTCTTCTTCTAAAAATACGACAGAAAACATTGCCCGGGATATCAACGAAAATATATATAATCAAATCTGCTCATTTTTATATGTGCCCTGGCATATTAATGAGGTCAATCATAAAATTATTCAAAACGATATACTCAATCTGTCAGATGTAATTTCGCGCGAAAAATTTTTTGTTGGGGTTTTGCTTGCTCATGAAAAAGAGATTTATAGCTTCAGTTACGGAAGCAATGAAGGGGAATATTACGGAGCCCGCAGAAATGAAAAGGGTATAATTGAAATTATGCGGAATGACGAAAGTACGGGAGGGCATTCGTGGTATTTTACAGTTAAGGATAAATAACCTTGAAGCTGCCGTAATGGAAAGAACCCAGGAATTATTCAGGATAAATGAGGTATTGGAAGAGAACAAAAACCAGTTGAAACTTATACTGGACTCCACTGCAGAGGCAATTTTCGGTATAGACCTGAAAGGAAATTGCACATTCTGCAATATAAGTTGCATTAAACTATTGGGATATGAAAGCCAGGATGATTTGCTCGGTAAAAATGTACATTTAATAATTCATCACAGCCACCCTGACGGAACACCTTTTTCTTTAGACGACTGCAAGATTGTTCAATCTATAAGGAATGGCAAGGGTTATGAAGCATTTGATGAAGTGTTCTGGAAAGCCGACGGCACTCCCCTTGATGTAGAGTACCACGCATATCCCCAGATAAAAAATGGGGATGTCGTCGGAGGGGTTGTAACTTTTATTGATATTACCGAGCGTAAGAAAAGGGAAGAGAAAATAAACTACCTGAGCAGGCATGATACGCTTACAGGGCTGTATAACAGAAGTTGTTTTGAAGAACAACTGAAAATAATGGATAATCGCGACAACCTGCCAATATCAGTAATTTTTGCGGACATTGATGGTTTAAAGCTGACTAACGATATATTTGGACATAAAGCAGGAGACAAGCTTATAAAAAGGTCTGCTCATATACTCAGGCAGTCTTGCAGGGAATATGATATCATTGCCCGGGTTGGCGGCGATGAATTCATTATTCTCCTGCCAAGGACGAATGAGGAAAATACAAGGAAGATTATATCAAGAATTGCTTCAGGTTTTGAGAATGAACGCATATCAGCTATAAAGTGCAGCATCTCACTTGGGAGCGATACAAAGACATTTCCGGACCAGTCCATGGAAGTTACAATATCCAACGCAGAGAATGCAATGTACAAGGACAAGACCATCAATCGTCAATCTGTCAGCAAAGACATCATAGGTACGTTAGTTGAAACGTTGCATTCGAAAAACCCCAGAGAGAAGCAGCACTCGGAGTTTGTCAGCGAAATATGTGGTATGGTCGGCAAAGCCTTAAATCTCCCGGAGCCGGAAATCAGCAAGTTGAAGCGTGCAGGTTACTTGCACGATATCGGGAAAATTAAACTTGATGAGAGTGTCTTATCCAATGAGTCCCTGATTGATGAAGAAGCGGAATTAATACAGGAGCATTCAGTTGTTGGTTATCGTATTTTGAATCTTTTTGATGACACACTGGATTTGGCCGAATTAGTGTATAGCCACCATGAAAGGTGGGACGGCGCAGGATACCCGAGAGGGCTTAAAGGCGAGCAGATTCCCTTCTTGTCAAGGATCGTTACAATTGTTGAGACATATGAACGCATACTCAACAGAGTGGATAAACCCCTTGACGAAAGAAAAGCAAGAGCTCTTGAAGTGATAAAGGATGAGGCGGGAAAAAGATTTGACCCGGATATTGTGGAGGTGTTTTTGAAGCTGATGGCGTGAGGGTGATGAGCGGGTAGTTGGTTGTTGCTTATATCAATATAAGACCGGCGGTTTGGAACCTGGAATTTTCGTATTGGTTGCAACGCATTAAAGTTTATCCAGT
>DUMO01000007.1 GCA_012839865.1 Clostridiaceae bacterium | reverse complement strand
CCTTGTTTACTCCCGAACCCGGTTTGATGGAGCCTGTTCCGACGGTTATCCATCCCACGTGGTTCATATGCCCAAGGCATGCATCAATTGCAACCACAAAGGGTTTTTCATATGTTTTATTTATTTTCTCCATAACCTGGTTTATATTTTTCGCATGAACAGGATTATCAAGGGTGCCGTATATGAAAACATTTTCATAAACAGAGCTTAAGGACGACAGCTTATATCCTGTAAGAGGTCCCAAGCAGTCTCCGGTGGACCTGTCGGTTCCAATGCATAAAAAGACAAGGGATTTGTATTCAGTCTTTTCGCCTTGCTGAATTTCTTCCGTCAACAAATTATATAAAGCATCGGAAAATTTAATGAACGCATCTTTATTGTTTATGTCAATGCAATATTGTTTTTTTACTGTACTTGCTGGCATAGTCCTGCTCCCCGGTAAGTAATACTGTGATCAGGCATTCATAATATATTAGTATTACCGGTTGACAGGTAAATATTACTGTTTTTTAATTATCAACTCCGGCTTTAAGTTTGTCGATGTTTAATAAACAGCATGGCTGTAGCACAAAAACTTCATAATTATCACAAAAAGCAAGTTGAACTAACTTCAGATTCAATATATACTGGAATAAGAAGCGCCTTGCAAATTGGGCCACATTTAAGTTTCAGGTTATATATGCTTGTTCTGGGATTTAAATATAAAATTCAACGTGTAAATTTTATAGGTCATTTTAGCTGATAAATATAAATTTATAAAGTGAAGACAAAAAACAAGGGAGGGGGGAAAATATATAATGGAGACCGATACTTTAAGACTTTCAACCACAGATATAATTAATGGCATGTGCGACTGGGTGCGGGTTATAGACAAGGATGACAATATTTTATTTGCAAACAGGGCGATGTCTCAGGAGTTGGGAAACAATCTGGTGGGAAAGAAATGTTACAGGTCCCTGGGAAAATGCATTCCTTGCGAGAACTGTATTTCAAGAAAGGCAGTTTTTGAAGGCGCTACACATATCAAAGAAGAGGTTGTGGGGGACAGATACTTTTCTGTATTATGCTCTCCGGTCAGGAATCAACATGGTGAAATTTTTGCTGTAGTTGAGGTATTCAGAGACATTACGGAGACAAGAAAACTACAAAAGCAGATATTGCTCCAAAACCAGAAAATGAAAAGGGACCTGGAATCTGCAAAGGTGCTCCAGACCAAGCTTTTGCCCTCCAGATTCAAACATTCGCAGGTCAACTTCTCTTATATTTACAAGCCCTGTGAATCTCTCGGCGGGGATTTTTTGGATATCTTCACTATAGATGATGACCATATCGGAGTTTATATTGCCGATGTTTCAGGGCACGGGCTTACTGCCTCTATGTTGACAGTATATCTTTATGCTACAATAAACAAAGAAATATTGTCACCTGCGGCAGCCCTTGACGAATTGTTTCATGATTACGCAGGCAGTGGTTTTGAAGATCACTATATAACCGTTTTTTATGCAATTTATAATACAAAAAACCACTCCATAACGTACTCCAATGCGGGTCACAGCGTATGTCCGATAGTTTATGGAAACAACAGGCTTGAAATTTTAAGATCTTCCGGAATACCTATAAGCTTGTGGGCGGACAAGCCACATTATACCGACCTGTGCATGACTTTGCTTCCGGGGGACCGGCTGTTCCTTTATACAGATGGCATCACAGAGGTCTGGGACAAGGAAAACCACCAGTTTAGCGAGGAAAAACTGATTAATATGCTTCTTAAGGAAAATGCATCTTCAAAAGAAACCCTGGACCAAATCCTGCAAAGCATCTATGATTTTTCCGGAAATCACGAAAATGATTCTTTTTGCGATGATATAACAATGGCTATACTTGAAGTGCTTTAATCTATCTGCGAAATGTAGTTCTAAGAAGCACAGCAAGGTTAATCCGGGCTTTTATACTACAGGAATTTCTGCAGTATAAAAGCCTTTTTGGCATCAACCTTTCCAAGAATAACAAGGTATTAACCAATTCACTGTTTCAATGAGATTCTGTGACGTATTCCCGCCTATGCTCTCACTAAAGTGAGCAAGGTGGCTTAGAGGCGGGAGACTTCTTGCTGCTATATGTTAAAAAGTTATATTTATAAAGCTTATTCAACCTTCACAGCGGCATCTATTCATTAACTGCCGCAGGACCTTCATCGGAGCATACCGGATATTTGTTGATTACATGGTTCGGGCATACTTCCATGCATTTTCCGCAATTTGTGCATAGTTCAGGATTTATTCTTGCCACAAAGCCATCGTTTGTTATTGCACCTGCTTCACAAACTTTGGAGCATTTCCTGCAGCCAATGCAGCCAACTTTGCAAACCTTCATGACAAAATTGCCCCTTTGGGGGTTGTTGCACCTTACTGTGTACTGTTTTTCCTTCGGCACAATCTTTATTATGTTCCTGGGGCATACTTCAACGCATTTCCCGCAGCCCTTGCACTTTGCAGCCAGGACCCTTGCAACGCCTCTTTCCACTACAATTGCTCCAAAAGGACAAGCCTTTGCGCAGTCCCCCATTCCGATGCAACCGTACATGCATGCTGTCGGGCCGCCATACAGTGCTGTTGCCGCGGTACAGTCCTTTATTCCTGAATAATCATACTTGGTTCTGGTCTTGCCGTTGTCCGCTCCGCACATGACCCTGCCAACCTTGCATTCCACCGAGCTTGTTGATGTATCTTTTCCAAGTATTTCTCCAATGCTGACCATTACATCCCTTCCACCCACAGTACACTTGTTTATATCAGCATTACCGGAAACTACAGCCTCTGCATACCCGTCACACCCTGTAAATCCGCAGGCGCCGCAATTTGCTCCGGGCAAAACATCCCTTACCTTTCCTATTCTTTCATCCACTTTTACTCCGAACTTTTTTGAAGCATATGAAAGGCAAAGCCCGAAGAAAAGGCCAAGACCACCTAATATGGCAACGGGTATTAAAATTTCCTGCAACATTTAATCATCGACCCCTTGTTTTAAACTTTTTCAAATAGCTTCAGCACCTTATCCACCCAGTCCCTTGAATCCAAAAAATCCGATTGAAACCAGGGCAGCTGCAATCATCGTTATGGGCAGCCCCTTGAAGGACTCGGGTATATCGCAGTGCTCAAGCCGTTCCCTTACACCAGCGAACAGAACCATGGCAACCATGAATCCGACTCCTGCACCAAAACCGTACACCACTGAATTTAAAAGTGAATATTCCCTCTGTATATTTATAAGTGCAGCACCAAGCACAGCGCAATTGGTTGTAATTATGGGCAGGTAAATTCCCAGTGCCTTGTAAAGGGGTGGTATAAACCTTTTCAGAATAATTTCAACAAATTGCACCAACGCTGCAATAACAAGAATAAAGGCTATTGTCTTAAGATATTCCAGGCCAAACCTCACCAGCAGCAAATCATATACAAGCTTTGTAAAAAAGGAGGCAATAGTCATGACAAATATAACTGCACCGCTCATGCCAATGGCAGTTGAAAGTTTGTTTGAAACACCCAGGAAGGGGCATATCCCTAAAAACTGCATTAATACAAAATTCTCAACCAATATGGCACTCATTAACAGCACTATTATCTCCACCATTATGCTTCAACCTCCTTGCTGCAGTTTGTCGGGCATCCCATGGTGCAGGCCGCACAACCTGTTTTTCGCACCTTGACCACAGAAAATTTATTAATTATGGCTACAACAGTTCCAAAGGCAATGAATCCTCCCGGAGGAAGTATCATTATCATGGCAGGATCTATGGCACCTCGTGTGACATTCATTCCAAACCAGGTTCCATTTCCAAGTATCTCCCTAAAAGATGCTATAAGCAAAAGGGCAAGGGTAAACCCCAGTCCCATTCCTATTCCGTCAAGGGCTGAATAAAACACATTGTTTTTGCTCGCAAACAATTCCGCCCGGACTAGAATTATACAGTTGACAACAATCAGAGGTATATAAATACCCAATGCTTTGTCCAGTTCAGGCAGAAATGCCTTCATAATCATTTCGACGATGGAAACAAATCCTGCAATAATGGTAATATATGCCGGTATCCTGACCTTGTCAGGTATCTGCTTCCTCAAAAGAGAAATAATCATATTGGACATTACCAGCACAAAAGTTGCTGCCACCCCCATGCCCAACACGTTAGTAGTTGACGTGGTTATGGCAAGAGTCGGGCATGTTCCAAGAACCAGCCTTAAAGTCGGATTCTCCTTGAAAATACCGTTTGTTATTGTTTTTAAGGCCTTCACATTTATTCCCCCTCTCCGGAAAGCTTGTCAGCTGCATTCAGAGCTGTCTGGACAGCTGTTGTAACAGCTCTTGAAGATACTGTTGCCCCGCTGACCGCCTCTATTTCCTCAGGTTTTGATTTATTTACCTTCACCACCGTAAGGGGTTCGTCAGGATTAAGATTAACAAACTGGGAAGTAAACGCCTCTTCGGTAACCTTTGAGCCAAGTCCCGCTGTTTCACTGTTTTCGCCTATCTTTAATCCGGTAATTTTACCCTGCATGTCTATTCCAACAATAACTTCCATATCCCCGCCATAGCCCTGGCCGGTTATGGTAAGCACGTGTCCAATCACACTGCCGTTTTTTATTGCTTTATAAACATCGTTTATTCTGCTGAATTCATCTTCATCACCTAAAATTGCCTTGAAATTTTCAACAGCCTCAAAGCTTTCTGCTTCAGCCAGAACTTGCTTGCGGGCACTGTCAGCTTCACCCTGTGCACGGTCTTTTATTATATTTTTAGTTACATAATTGGTAACCGCAAGTAGTGCTGCAGTAACCAGGCAAATTAAAAATAAGGAAATAGCAGGCTTTAAAATATCACGCCGCATTTTTTTCACCTCCGAAACTTCTTGGTACAGTAAATCTGTCAATCAGTTGTGTTGCTACATTCATTAATATTATTGCAAATGAAACACCTTCAGGATAATCCGTGTAGAGGCGGATAACCGAAGCTAAAATTCCACAGCCGATTCCAAAAATTATTTTACCCCTTCTTGTAACCGGAGTAGTCGAATAGTCCGTGGCCATGAAAAATGCCCCCAGTATCAAACCTCCTGCCAGAATGTGATACAGAAAATCACCGGTAAACAGGCTGCCACCTGCAAATATCCATGTAAACAGCCCGACTGTACCAATAAAGGCTAAAGGTGTTTCCATACCTATAACTTTTTTTACCACCAGATAAATCCCGCCAATCAACAAAGCTGCCGCCGATGTTTCACCTATGCACCCTGCGACATTTCCCAGGAAAAGGTCAAGGTAGCCGGGTGCCTGGGCCATGAGTCCTCGTTTTAGTATTACCAAAGGTGTGGCAGATGATACACCGTCAGGCCAAACCCATCTGGTCATTTGAACCGGCCATGAAATAAGAAGTATAACCCTGGCAGCAAGAGCAGGGTTCATAAAATTCTGTCCGATGCCGCCAAACAACTGCTTTACCAGCATAATCGCAATAAATGCGCCAACAATTGCTATCCAGAAAGGTATTGACGGTGGAAAGTTCAGTGCAAGCAGCAATCCTGTAACAACTGCGCTCAAATCACCAATGGTCTGTTTCCTCTTAAGAACAATTGCCGCCAAATATTCTGCCAATACGGCTGCCAATACGGTAACCAGTATAACAAGCAAAGCTCTGTATCCAAAAAAGTACACGCCCATAACCGAGGCCGGCACCAATGCTATAATTACGTCCAGCATTATGTCTCTGGTATTGGTTTCAGCCCTGATATGGGGAGAAGAACTTACATGCAAATTGTTTTCCAAGTCGATTTTCCTCCTTTATGTAGAAGCTGCTGCCAGCAGCCTGGTAGTATTTCCTTTAACAGCGAACCTGTAACTGAAGGCACCTGCTCCACTAAAAACATATACAGCTAAATGCGATGGCAGGCATGGAAACATATTGCCTGCAGGTATCCTTCTATTTCATTTAATTCATTTAACTTTTAACGTCTTTTTGACTCTCATCCTTTTTAGCCTTGGCCTGTGCTTTTTTTATCAGAGTCTTGCCAAGCCGGATTGATTGAACCAAAGGTATCCTGGCAGGACAGCTGTAAGCGCAGCAGCCGCATTCTATGCAATCCATCGTATGATATTTGTGAAGAGCATCCATGTCTTCAACAAGCGCTGCCCTATTGATATGGAGAGGCATAAGGTTCACCGGACATGCCCTGTAGCAGCGTCCGCACCTGATGCATGCTGTTTCAGGAGGTACATTGCCAAAGGTTTTATCAAAAGCCAGTAATGCATTTGTATATTTCATAACAGGTGCATCAAGAGTATACTGGGCAATTCCCATCATTGGCCCGCCCATGATTATTTTAAAGGGTTCAGTTTTGAACCCGCCACAGAAATCAAACACATCCGACAGTTTTGTTCCGATAAGGGCTTCCACGTTGGAAGGCCTGTTGACTGCGGAACCATCAACAGTGACACGCTTCTTGATAAGGGGCATTCCATCTTTTAAATATCTTCCAACAAAGCCGACACTGGTAATATTCATTACTATAACCCCTACATCCATTGGAAGCTTTCCGGGAGGCACTTTCCTGCCGGTAAGGGCATAAATGAGCATCTTCTCTGCTCCCTGGGGATAACGGGTTCTCAGGGCTTTGACATCTATACCTTTCTTCCCTGCAGCCAGCTTTTTAAGTAATGAAATTGCTTCCGGCTTGTTGTCTTCAATCCCGATAATGACATTACTCACGCCGATAAACTTGGTAACTGCATCTATTCCGTCCATTATATCAGCAGAGTTTTCCATGATCTCCCTGTAGTCGGAAGTAATAAAAGGTTCACATTCCGCTGCATTTATAATAAGGGTGTCAATATTTTTATCCTTGGGGGGATTAAGTTTAACATGTGCAGGAAAACCTGCTCCTCCAAGCCCCACAAGGCCTGAGTTTTTGACAGCCTCAATAAATTCTTCTTTATTTGTGCATATCGGAGGTTTTACATCTTCATGGATGTCCTGTTTCCCATCGGCTTTTATGACAACCGTTGCAACATAACGCCCATCCGGGAATATCATGGAACTGATATCTGCAACCGTTCCTGAAACACTTGAATGTATGGGTGCGGAAATAAAACTTTCGGATATCCCGATTACCTGACCCACCTTTACAGGCTCCCCTTCTTTGACAGTTGGCTTGCAAGGAGCCCCACTATGCTGTTGCATGGGAATTATAACTTCGTCAGGAACGCCAATCTTTTCAGTTTGAATATTTTCGGTGTTCTTAAAATGCGGGACTTCCACACCGCCGCTAAACGACTTTTTTACAAACATGCGCCTCGTCTCCATTCTCACAATTTATGCAAGTTAAAGTATGAGCAATACAAACTTGCACGCACTGAATGGTTATAACATGTTGTGTATTACCATTCAGTGTTTTTATTTTCGTACAAAAACTGGTGCTTAAAAATCAAATCGTGAATTCCCTCATGCAACACTCACTGTGTTTAACAGCGTATTTTTTACGATTCTATTTTTTAAGCATCAGCCCGTACCTATACAATTTTGTATATTTTTTTCAGTAGGATTATTATTAAATGTCAGACACCCTAACTATAATAACACAACATGATATAAAAATAAATAAAAAATAAAAATTTATTGTATCTACATTTGGCTCAAAGCCTTAAAAGTACTGTATTTTCAGGGTTGTAGATTGAACATTGTATACAATTTAACAAACGAAATGCATTTTTACGGGAAGGTAAAAATTAAAAATATTTCTCTGAATTTTTATACTGGTTGATGCCACAAAAGTATCTGTTGCTTCTTAAGCATGATATTCAAAATGTATCAAACTGCCATCAATTTTCCAAAGTCATTTCAATCATCAGCCGGTAATTGTTGAAAGGGCATAATCAACTCTATGCCCTAATAAGACTTATCTTAAGAATCCTGATACGACACGGTCAATTCCGGCTAAATCCTTTTCTATTTCAATATTGCAAAACATTTTTTTCATAAAGTCAACAACCGCCAGGGCTTCGTTTATGCCCACCTCAAAAGCCAGCATGCCTCCTGGTTTCAAGAATTTCGGGCTTTCATCAATTATCCTTTTATAGTAAAAAAGCCCGTCTGCTCCACCGTCAAGCGCTATTTCGGGTTCATAGTCCCTGACTTCCCTTTGAAGAGATTCAATTTCACATGACGGAATATACGGCGGGTTGGACACTATCACATCAAAATACTGTGTTTTTTCCACCTTTTCGAACAAGTTGCTTTTTATAAAAGATATCCTGTCAGTAAAACCTAAATCCATTGCATTGAAATAGGCTATTGAAAGGGCATCGCTTGAAATGTCCACTGCGGTAACAAAACAATTTTCAACATACCTTGCAATACTTACAGCAATGCACCCGGATCCGGTGCCCATATCCAGTATGTTTGTCTTTGGCTCATTTATTTTTTTCAAATATGCAATTACCTTTTCAACAAGAATTTCAGTTTCAGGTCTTGGTATAAGAACATCCGGAGTTACCAAAATTGGAAGCGACATAAATTCGTTTACTCCTGTAATGTACTGGAGCGGTTTTCCTGATGCCCTTTCCTGTATCAGGTTTATATATGTTTTTATATATGTCTCGTCCGGGACGTTGTCTTCATGGGTATATAGATACAATCTGCCGCAATTGAGAACATGACAAAGTATAACCCCGGCATCTCTCACCGGGGATTCAATCCTGGCATCTTTCAATATTTGCGATCCCTTTCTCAAAAGCTCCTTAATGGTCATTACAACACCTGTCAGTCGGTTCGCTAATCTCTTCGCCTTTCTCCTCGTTTTGAATTACTTCCTTCAATGCTGCAATTGCAACCTCCATCTGTCCCGCATCCGGCTCCCTGGTTGTAAACTTTTGCAGTGCGAGCCCCGGGGCACTGATTATTCTAACCCACAATGCATCGCTTTTTCCTGCAAATCTAACCACTTCATAAGACAGACCTGCGATTAACGGAATAAGAAGGAGCCTCAATAAAATATTCACCGGAACGCTGTATCTTCCCACCAGTGAAAAGACAAGTATGCTCATCAGCATGACCACAAACAGTAAGGCCGTGCCGCACCTTGGATGGCGGGTTGTATATTTTTTTACGTTCTCAACTGTCAGTTCCTCTTTGTTCTCATAGCAGTGTATGGATTTATGCTCTGCACCGTGATATTCAAATACTCTTCTTACATCCTTCATTTTTGAGACCAGTACAATGTACCCCAAAAAGAGCATTATTCTGATACTGCCCTCAAGAAGATTGGAAATGAGGGTTCCTCCCGGCATGTCCTTGTTGATGCCAAAAAGTTCGGTGAGAACATTCGGCAGGAGGAAAAACAAGCCGATTCCTGCAGCCAATGCGACAATCACGGAAAAGTAAATGACTGCATCCTGCAGTTTTTCCCCAAAAACCTTTTCCAAAAATTTATCAAATTTTGAAGGTTCACTGTCGTCCCCGGCATCTTCAAAAAATTCAGCTGAATACATAAGCGACTTTACACCCAGAACCATTGTCTCAATCATTCCCACGGCCCCTCTCAGTACAGGCCATTTTAGAAATTTATACTTTTGAGACAGCGTCTTAAGGGGCCTGCTCTCTAAATGAATTTCTCCATTGCTTTTTCTGACTGCAATGGCGATATTCTTTTTGCCCTTCATCATAACTCCTTCAATAAGAGCTTCTCCCCCATACTGGTATTTATTTGTACTTCCCATTCAATCATCCCTTAATTATCCTTAAGTTTATAATAAAAATTTTATCATTATTTTAAGCTATTGTCCACGAATTATAAAATTACCAGGCAACCGGTGGAACAACCGTTAGTGTTCAGGCGTTATCGATGTAATTGACGTAATTCATGAACAATCAGCTCCAATACTGCAAGTACGCCTTCGGCAAGGAAAACAATCAGTTTAAAATACCTTGCCAAGAAAAGCTTGGGGGCATCGAGCCCCACTCGCTTTTGGCTGGATTTGCTTCGCAAATAGCCCAATTAAGTAATTCCGCGAACTCGCTTCGCTCAAACACGCGGACATTACTAAAATTCCAAGGTATTTTAAACTGTGTTTTCCTATGCCTTGCCATAAAAGCAGTATTAGAGCTGATTGTTCATGATAAGTGCCTGACCACTAATGGCTGTTCCTACGATCCTATCCCGGCCATCGCCGAATATTTCCGGAAAAAGAATAAGGCGCCTTTTCAAGACGCCCTGGAGTTTCAATTAATGTTTCCTTTAATATTTTACACTTTAAATTTTTTCTGCAATTTTTAGTCGTTGACAATACCAAACTTCTTCTTGAACTTCTCAACACGTCCGCCCGTATCAACCAGCTTCTGCTTACCTGTAAAAAACGGATGGCAATTTGAGCATATTTCAACATTAAGAGCTTTCTTAGTTGAACCGGTTTCAAATGTATTTCCGCATGCACACTTTACAATTGCTTTATTGTACTGAGGATGGATTTTCTCTTTCATTGCACTTCACCTTCTTTCAAATTGTCATGTATTTCAAAGTTTATTTATAATTATGGCAACAAATACAGCAACAATTTCTTCCTTGAGAAAATTCGGGTCTTACGCAACTGTCCAAATCTCCCCAAATCCACTGCATTTATTAATATTATGGGTTTATTGCTTTGTGCTGCTCAATAATTTTTATAAAGACAGCAAAAGTTATTTTAACACACAAAATTCAAAGACGCAAGCATTGCATAAATTTGCAGTTATATTTTTCAGCTTTATTTTTACCCGGCTTGCTTCTGCGGTTGCCGTATGAACAGCAGCATTATGTTTTCCAAAAAAAGTTGTGTAAAAAATCAGTAGAAACGATCACTGCTGCCTACGCTTTAATCCTGGTTCAGGGAATCATGGCTTACCATGCCCTGGATTTTGGAAAGGTTGCTACTTATCCATAAACGACGTATTTATACTGTCGATGAAATCCTTGTTGCTCTTTGTTTGCATCAACTTGTTTATGAGCATTTCGGTAACTTCAGCAGTTCCAAGATTGCTCATGGCTCTTCTTATTGCGTAAACGCTTTCAAGCTCCTTCTGCGAAAGCAGCAATTCCTCTCTTCTCGTACCTGACTTGTTGATATCTATTGCAGGGAAAATTCGTTTTTCAGAAAGTCTTCTGTCAAGATGAATTTCCATGTTTCCTGTTCCCTTGAATTCTTCATAAATAACATCATCCATCCTGCTTCCTGTTTCAATCAGGGCAGTTGCAATAATTGTCAGGCTGCCTCCGTTCTCAATGTTTCTGGCTGCGCCGAAAAATCTTTTCGGGCTGTGCAGGGCTCCGGGATCAAGTCCTCCGGACAATGTCCTTCCCGTAGGCGGTATGGTAAGGTTGTAGGCCCTTGCCAACCTGGTGATACTGTCAAGCAGCACAACTACGTCTTTTTTATGCTCTACAAGTCTTTTCGCCCTTTCAAGAACCATTTCAGCCACCTTTATATGGCGTTCCGGAAGTTCATCGAAAGTTGAAGATACAACATCGCCTTTTATGGATCTTTCCATATCGGTTACTTCCTCAGGGCGCTCATCTATGAGCAACACGATAAGCTCCATGTCCGGATGGTTTTCAGTTATTGCATTGGCGATCTTTTTGAGCAAAATCGTCTTACCTGCCTTTGGAGGAGAAACAATCATTCCTCTCTGGCCTTTTCCAATAGGTGCGATAAAATCTATCAATCTGGTTGAAAGCTCTCTTGGGTTGGTTTCCAGTTTTGCTCTTTCATTCGGGAAAATCGGGGTAAGTTGTTCAAAAGGTACTCTTTTTGCAGCAGCTTCAGGTGGATCTCCGTTTACTGACAACACATAAAGCAGTGCCTGGAATTTTTCCCCGGCATTTGGAATCCTGCCCTTTCCTCTGATTTTATCACCGGTTTTCAAATTAAATCTTCTTATCTGGGACGGAGAAACATATACGTCCTTTGCGCCTGAAAGATAATTATCACTTCTTAAAAAACCGTAACCGTCCGGTAAAACTTCAAGGATACCTTCGACGGGCTCATCGCTTTCAATTTTTTCAAAGGTTTGAAAGGAAGTTCCGTTTTTCCTGTCATTTCGTTTATAGTATTGTTTACCGGCATCTTCGCCACCGTCTGTATATTGCTTTTCAACTTGTGTACCAACAGATTTGTCACTTTCATCTTCAGATTTGATTTCCGAACTGACTTCCTGAACTATATCCTCGCTTGCATCACCTGTTTTTTCCAGTACATCTTCGCTTTCTTTCCGGACCTCTTCTATCTCCCCGGTTTCTACTTTAACCTCATCTTCATCCGGTTTCTCCTCGTCACCTAAATCTTTTGTTTCTTCTTCAACCTGTTCTCCAGGATTCGCATCCAAGGTTTCTTCTTTTTGCTTTCTGGGTTTTCGTTTTTTAGCTTCTGCCGGTTCAGCAACTTTAGTTCTTTCAGTAACATCCCCCTGGGATTCTTCCGCTGCTTTTTTTATTAAATCAATCAATTCTTCTTTTCTATATTTTGTTACGCTTTTAATACCCATTATTTTAGCTATATAACGCAAATCCTGCAGTTTTTTGGTCTCAAGATTAACATAATCCTCCATGCCGCACCACCTTTTATACAATATAAATTTAAATTTTATTAACCCTAAATGGAATTAATTCATCCAGAAAATAGCCGTTCAATACCTTCAACTCATGGAATTAAATAATAGAGGAGGTTTTGTGAACAAATACACCATACGAATTATAGCATTTACACTAACTATTGTCAACCAATTTTTTAATTTTTTACAAATTCAAACATCGTACCAGTCGCTTGCAGCCTGCTATTCAAGCTTTTGTATATTAATTTTATCCCTTTGAAGGCTTGCTTATACAAGATTCAATGAAATAATTATATTGCGTCTGTTATTTTAATTTAACCGTTAAAGAATTGAATATAATTACAGCCGCTTCACCGCGGGTTAATGCCTTGTTGCCTGGAAGGTCCAGGTTCTTGCAAAGGTCCAACTCATTTGCTTTGCTTATAACGTTATCCGGCCAGCTTCCCGTCAATTCACGTTCATACCCGAGTATCCTTATTGTTGCAAGCAACGCTTCCGGCAAAGTCACCTCTTTATCGGGGGCAAAGGTATTATCCGGATAGCCTGAAACTATGCCGTTAAGCCAGGCTGTTTTAATGAAATAGTAAGCCCAGTGCTCCGAACTTAAGTCTTTAAACGACATTTCCCTGCCGTCCGGATTGTTTTCAGCTTCAATGCATGCAGCTTTTAAAATAAGGGTAATGAACTCGCTTCTTTTAATATAATTTTCCAGACGCAGGCTTCCATCCTCATAGCCTTTCATGATGCCAAGCTTCACAAGGGCGTTGGCTGCTTTATTCTGGAAGGCCGTTCCGGGAGATGCGTTTACCGTAACTACAGTGATTAATGAAATCAAAATAAGAGTGAAAAATTTGGTTAACAGCTTATTTTTCATGTCTTGTTAAAACCCCGCTTTAATGATTGAAGAAATTGTTATATTGATTTTACAACCGTTGCTTAAAATACCTTTGAATAAGCCTTTTATTCATTAACTGCAGTGAAAGCTGCGACATTTATTCTAGTGAAATTCTAAATACTTTCCGGGATTATACTTATACTATACATTATAATATTGCTTTAAATTATTACATTTTTGTAAAACTTCCTGCATAATTTTTCCCCGGCGCTGCTTGCATTGTTTCGTGAAAAAGCATTTCAGGTACAGCTCCTGGCCGTAATGCACCACATTATTTTTTCAATTCATCAGCCTTGTTATTCAATTTCATGGGGATGCTCACTTTGTCGACGTGCAATCTTTCTTTAACGCTGAATAAACTTAACTTTTGAAACAAAAACTATATCAGAAAAACAAAGCTAAGGAGGATTTCTATGTCAAAAACCGTAGTTGCCATATTTGACTCATATCATGGCGCTGAACAATCAGCAAGGCAAATCAAGGAACAGGGGCTTAGAACTGATGATATTTCAATAGTTGCAAAAGAATCCGATGAACAGGGAAATACCGGTACCCAGGCAACAATGAACAAACTGGGAACTCCCAGAAATGACAATATTTCCGATGGTGTAGTAACCGGAGGAATACTCGGAGGTCTTGCAGGACTGCTGATAGGAGCGGGAAGCATGATTGTGCCGGGTCTGGGTATAGTTGCCGCTGCAGGCCCAATCACAGGCCTTTTATCCGGTGCAGTAACAGGTGGAATAGTAGGCGGGCTTGTGGACCTTGGCATACCGGAAAAAAGGAGTAAACAGTATGAAACCGATATCCGGGCGGGCAAAGTGTTATTCAGTATGAGAACAGAAGAAGACAATATAGACAGGGTTGCGGAGATTTTAAGAAACAACGGTGCTGTCAGTGTCGATTCATATTAAAACCGTTAAAAAAGCCGGGTGGAGAATTCTCCATCCGGCTTATGCTATTCCTGTTCACCTTGCTCCGGTGCAGATTCGGACGTGTCCGCTTCACCCTGCTCTGAGTCTGAAGAGCCAACATCATTCTGCTGCAATTCCGAATCAGGAGGAGCTGCTTCATCCGGATTCTGTGCAGGTGCCGTTCCTCGCCTTACAACCTGCTCGTCAGGCTGGTAGTAGCTGGAATATATTTTTTCCTCGCTTACTTTCACTCCATCCTGCTTGACTATTTTATAAGTATCCACCAGATACCCTGTTATACCATACTTTTCGACCACCTCATAACCTTCGGGAAGTGTAGGGTCGTCAATATATCTGGTAGTAAAATTATAAGTCCTTACTATAGGTGAATATATAACAATCTCTCTGCCCGGGTTCTCATTGGTTCCTATGAGAGTAAATACAACTTCATTTTCCTCGGTTATGCGGCCTTCAATTTTGATAGGCCAGTTGGTTGAATTTTTGAACTTGAAGTCCGGCCAGCCCCAGGACACGGTAGCATCGCTTCCCAAGGGCACATAAGACACCGTGAACATATGATTGACTCTCTCAACAACCTCCAGCCCCGCATGCAAAACAGCAACATACAGGGTGCTCGATGTCTGGCAGATTCCTCCTCCGGTGCCGTCCACAATCTGACCGGCATAATATACATGGGCATCTTTATATCCTTTTTCAGCAGTCCTCTCACCCACCACGTCATTGAAAGAAAATACTTCACCGGGCATAAGAATCAACCCGTTGATCGCCTCTGTTGTGAGTTTGATATTTTCCGCCCTGTTGGCATTATTAACAGTTGATGTATCAAACTTTGAGCTTGCGGTATAGAGTACATCACAAAACAGTTTGGATTCCAAATCTTCCGCTTTTCCTTCGGGCTCCAGGGCAATAAGGGGGATTCTTATCTCATTTCTTCCCTCTGTATTTATTTCATTAACTGCAGACTCCAGTTCGACCTTATCCACTGTTACTCCCGACTTTCCTTCTACTGCGGCAACAACTCCGTCCTCCAGTTTGAGGAAAGGCTCCATAAGATCCACATGAACACTGTTGAATATTTCTTCGGCATCCAAAGGGTCTGGCATTGTTTTGACTATCGGCACGTCAATAATACTTTCTGCCCTGGAATTTTCAATCACTTTCTCGATGGCTTGAAAGAGCTGATCCTCCTGAACAGTTATTTCAGGCTGGCCGCGTTTTAGCACAAGCTCATCTCCATCAATGTATGCTTCATGCCGGATAAGTTTTAGATTTGTTCTTGCAGCCAGTGAGTCAACAACTTCCTCTATCCTTGATTTATCATATTCCATTGGCATGTGAATGACTTTATTGTTCCGCTCAAGCCTTGAAATATCGATAATTTTCGTAAACAGGTTCCCTGTCCTGCCTATGCTGAAAGCCTGGCTTACAGCATCCTTAATGTTATAGGAAATTCCAAGTTCCGAAAAATAAATGGACTCTTCTTTTCCCTCCAACCTTAATACAAGCACATTGTTTTCAACCTTCCGCTGGTAGGTTTCCATCAGAAGGTCGGCAAGCTCGCTGTCAAACATGCTGCCGGCATGAATGTCGTTGATATATACTCCGGAATATATTCTGTCATAAGTTAAAACCGAATATATCATCCGGGCTGATATCCCCAAGAACAGCAAAATAACTGCTATTATTGTTCCTGCAATAATTTTTCTGATATTTGCTCCGTTTGATCTTTTATGTACCATTGATTCCATAAGCTGCACTCCACCAAGATTTCTAAGTATGTTGTTAGACTTAAAGGGGCTATTGTTGGTTTCCCGGTATCTATAACATATTATTTTGTTTAAGCCTTATTTTCCCATTATAAACGCACGAAATCTCAAAATCAAATAATATTTTTATAATATCTGTACATAATAATATACTACAACCACTTTACATACAATACTTTTTCATCGGGAATATTAATCCTCTTTTTGATATTTTTAGGATGTTACTGGGTGAAAAAAATTATTTTTTTCACATTTTTTTAATAATTATAAAAAAGTGCTTGACATGGCTTATTTGCACTTGCTATAATATCTGCATTTTTTTTGACAAGCCCACGTTAACATGATATAATATTAACAAACAAAAGATGAGGTGATAAGTATGGCCGAGAAAAGCGACCTGCTCCAAATCCGAAAGAATATAGAAGGCTGCGTTGGGGAAAGAGTTCAACTTAAAACAAACAAGGGAAGAAAAAAATCCTTTATTAAAGACGGCGTTCTTGAGAACACATATCCAAGCATATTTATTGTGAAATTCGAAAATGATTATGAAACAACCAGACGTGTGTCTTATAGTTATACAGATATATTAACAAAGGCTGTTGAACTTTTTATATATAAAGATAACAAGAGAATTCAGGTTTCCTAGTCTTCTGCATGTTGAAATTGTTTGCTGCTGCTTTCGCAATCTTCACGATGGAGCAATTTGAGCCAAAGCCTTCACAAAATTAATAGCATCAGGTAAGGACATACTGAGTATAATAAAAACTACCGGAATTATTCGGTAGTTTTTTATGATTGCATTAAGGTTGTTGGGATTGCATGACCAATCCTCTCAAACATTGCAGTAAAGCTGCCTTCCAATCAAAATACTGCCGAACGGGTACCGGACGGCATTGCACCTGCTATATATTTACCCCTCAAAATTTCTTTGAGCAGTCAAAAAATCATCAATAAATTATGTCCAAATTAGGTGTAATAATTCAAAATCCTTATCCATATATATTATTAGTACTGCGTTTTACTTAATCACTTGAACCGGACAATTTACATTCAAAGCATAGGGTGGCTGGTAAACTTGGCTTTTTGGCAGTATTTTTCGAAACCAAAAATGCAACCGTCATTAAGTAAAACAAAGCAAAGTTAGTATATGAACAAATTGGTAGAGGGGGATATATAATGTCTGTCGAACTTGGTAAGGAAACTGTAAGGGTTAGTCAGGTTATTGGTGAAAACACGGCGCAGACTATTGTTGAAAATGATATCATTGTACCGGACACAAAGCCTGACGTAGCCAATGTATTGGTTCTGGATGGAGATGTTTTTATAAAGAATACCGAATGTTTGCAGGGTAAAATTAATATTAGCGGAACCATAAACTATAAAATTCTTTATTTAACCGATGAAGCACCAAAAAGAGTAAAAAGCATGGAATCACAATCCGACTTTTCCTATTCCATGGATTTTGTAAATGTACGTGAAGGGATGAGTTGCAGGGCTGATTGCGGCATTGAATATTTTGATTACAACATAATCAACGGCAGGAAGTTGAATGTGAAAGCCATATTAAACATAACCGCAAAAGCTGCCTGTGAAGATAATATACATATAGTAAGCAATGTTTCAAATCTGGAGGATGTCCAGGTTCTTGAAGACAATGTAAAGGTTAATGTATACCTGGGTGAAACCGAATCGGATGTTGCGGTGAATGAAGCAATGGAAATTCCGGCAGGAAAACCTCCGGTGAAGGAAATACTGCTTACCGGCCTCAAAATCACCAATGCAGGTTATAAGGTAAGCGATGACAAAGTGGCAGTCAATGGCATGCTGAATATATCAACCATGTATATAGCAGACAATGAGGAAGAAAATATACAGCACATGGAGCATGAGGTTCCTTTCATGCAGTTTATCGAACTTCCCGGTTTGACTGACAATTCTTATTGCGACATGTTCTGCAAAATTGTGGATTCAAACGTGGAAGCAGCCGAGGACAGTGACGGTGAATTAAGATTCATCAATATTGGAGCAGGGATCAACATAAAAATAGCAGGTTTTAATTTGCAAAGCTTCCTTACGATCAAGGACGCTTACAGCCCGCGCAATATTCTCAACTTTGAGAAATCAAAGTTTCTCAATGAATATATGATGGCTGATGAAAACAGCCCTGTAAACATTAAGGAGATTTTATCGGTTGATGACAACGAGCCTCATATTGAAGAAGTCTTCAACATACTCAGCAAGCCCATGCTCATTGACTATGCTGTAGAAAACAATTCTCTCAGTGTGGAAGGGCTGGTTGTCAACAATGTATTGTACATTTCTGACAATGAAGAACAGCCTGTATGCTGCATGAAAAAGGAAATACCTTTTTCACAGAAAATTAATCTGGATACGGCGGACGAAAATGCATCCTACCGCATACGCCTGGATGTTCTCCATAACAGTTACAGCATTGTCTCCCCCTCTGAAATTGAGCAGAGGCTTATAATAAATGTAAATGTGAAAGCTTTCGGACAAAATGAGGTCGCGCTGGTGGATAATGTTGTCGAGAACCCTGTGGATGAAAGCGTTCTTGCCAATCAGCCCAGCATTGTAATCTATTTTGCACAGCCGGAAGATACCCTTTGGAATATTGCAAAGAAATACTATACTACGGTAGATGCAATAAAAGCCATGAACAACATGGATTCGGACCACGTTGCTCCCGGGCAGCAGATTTTCATACCAAAAAGAGCATCATAACTCATAGCATCAATTTTTGCAGCATTTTGGGCACCTTTTGCAACGGGCTTGAAGCAGTACCTTAAATTCTTATTTTAGCCCTGCAAAGGTGCCCGAATATTTTCTACCTGGGCAATGAGACAGGTACATTATCCCAAAATTATCTTTTCTGAACATATTGCAATATTACAACTATATTTATTGAACTTACCAGATTTCATAAATGGAATGTGTGCAGAACATAACAATTGGCTTTATTTTGTCAGAAAACCAGGTTAGCTTAAAGGCAAAAGTGCCAAATCCTCCCGTCCCTCTTTCAAAACCAAAACACAACCCGTGCTTGACTTAAAGAATATTCTGGTTCATAATTTAATTACTTTTAGAAGATTGTCATGAGTTGACTTTCTGTTTCAATTTACAACCGGGGGAGTTATATCGGTATTATGAACCTTATTACGGCAAAGGCTCATGCGAAAATCAACCTTTCCCTTGATGTCCTTGGAAAAAGGGAAGATGGATATCATGAACTCAGAATGATTATGCAGGAAGTTGAACTGCATGATATAATAACTGTTGAAATTATTTCCAAAGGTATAGAAATTTGCTGCAATAACCCGAAGATACCGACTGATGAGGCAAACACCGCATATAGGGCAGCCAAACTGCTTCTTGATGAATACAAAATACAAAAGGGCGTGAAAATATCCATTGAGAAGAGGATTCCTGCGGCAGCAGGACTTGGAGGCGGCAGTTCCGATGCGGCGGCAGTGTTGAAATCAATGAATCAGCTTTTTAATCTCGGGCTTGGTGAAGTTTCACTGCAGGATTTGTCTGTTAAGGTTGGAGCAGATGTTCCGTTTTTCGTTGATGGGTACACCCAGCTTGCCGAGGGAATTGGTGAGAAGCTTGCGAAAGTTGCTTCAATGAAGCCTCTGGATATCCTTCTTGTAAACCCGGGCATTGAAGTCAGCACAGCATGGGTTTACAGGAATTTAAACCTTAATGCCGTGACAGAACGCCCCGATACAGAGTTGTTAATTAATGCTGTAATGCAGAATGACATAGAAAGACTTGCTCGCAATATGAAAAATGTACTTGAGACTGTGACAGAAAAAAAATACGGTATTATTTCCGAAATAAAAAGGCAGCTCAAGGAAAACGGTGCTCTCGGAAGCTTGATGAGCGGAAGCGGACCGACAGTCTTTGGCATTTTCCGGGATGCCAGCCTGATGGAAAATGCACGGAGCAAATTTAAGTCATATGGTTATGAAACAATATTAACCAGAACCAAAGTTAGGGAGATGTGAGAAATGGCAGGTAAAATTAAAAGAATCAATTTAAATGACTACCAGCCTTTAAGGGATATAATTTTCAACACCCTGAGAGAAGCAATTATCATTGGTGAGTTAAAGCCGGGTGAAAGGCTGATGGAAGTGCATCTTGCCGAAAAAATGGGTGTTTCAAGAACTCCGGTACGTGAAGCAATAAGAAAACTGGAACTGGAAGGCTTTGTAACCATGATTCCCCGCAAAGGCGCTCATGTTGCCGAACTGACTGTGAAAAACATCATGGATGTGCTTGAATTGCGTGCCTCCCTCGATGGTCTGGCTGCGTCTCTTGCAGCCAAAAGGATAACCGACAATGAACTGGAGCATTTAAAATCCGTATCCTCATGCCTGAATGAATATATAGAAAAAGGCAATCTCCAGGGTTCCATTAAAAAGGATATTGAGTTTCATGATATCATATACAAGTCGTCCAGAAATGACAAGCTTATTCAGATTATTGACAATTTAAGGGAGCAGGTCTTAAGGTTCAGAGTATTGTATCTTAAAGATTATAGAAGCGCAAAGAACCTTATTAAGGAACATCTTGAAATATTTGAGTATATAAAAAGCAGGGATTCTGCAAATGCACAGAAAGCGGCGGAACAGCATATAAAAAATCAGGAGCAGGCTATAATAACTGCCATAGATAAAGAACAGAAATTTAAAACTCCTTGAAAAAACTTTTGAGCAATAAGTATCCGCGCATACATTACAAAAAAGTGAGGAGATCTGAAAGAATGCTGGATGCAATCGTGCTTGCAGGCGGCGGGACTATAAAAGACTCCGACTACTCCGAAAACAAAGCTCTGGTTTGTATTCATGGCAAAACAATGGTGGAATATGTAGTTGAAGCTCTTTTAAAATCCCATAACATTGCAAGAATTTTATTAATCGGGCCGAAAGAGAAGCTTGCAGAAATTTTTACAGGAACAAAAATCGAAATTATTGAAGCCGCCAATACAATAATGGATAATATTATTTCCGGCATAAATTACCTGGGCAGCAACAGGAACATTTTGGTATGCACCAGCGATATCCCTCTTGTTACGACACAATCCATCGATGATTTCATATCAAGGTCTTTATCCATGAATCTTGATTTGTCTTACCCCATAGTTGAAAAATCCCTCAGTGAAAAATATTTCCCGGAAATGAAGAGGACATATACAAAACTGAAGGAGGGCATTTTTACAGGCGGAAACGTTTTTTATCTAAACCCCCGTATCATAAACAAGGGGCTGGCAATAGCCAGGGAGTTGATCGAAGCACGAAAGCGGCCTTTAAAAATGGCACGCATAGTAAGTTTCAAGCTCCTTATTCAGTTGATGACAGGTACCCTTACAATTGAAAAAATTGAAAAGAGATTCTCAAAAATGCTGAACGCAAGGGCCTCCGCCATAATTTCAGAATACCCGGAGCTTGCAAATGATGTGGATAAGATGTCAGATTTATTGGCCGCAAAAAAGCATCTGGCAAAAAGAATAAGCTAATCAATAACTTTAAATTTTATATTTTAAGAATAATCAGCTTCAAAGGCTCAGGCACTGCGTACCACCGGGGACAGTGCCGGCTCAGATATAAATTTATCAATTGCTCAACTTCTTGCGGAATTTTCGGGCAATCAATGCCAATAACTTAAATTATTTCACTGCTTCAAAAAAATCATTTCACCGCTTCAAAACCCAAATTTGAGATTTCCTTTGAAATTTCCTCTGTACTTACACTTTCCGGCTTAAAATCCACCCTTACGCTTTCAGCCTTCAAATCCACCGATACTTTTTCTACTCCCTGCAAATTCGAAAGCGCATTTTCAATTTTCTCCGCACAGGTCTTGCATGATACTGCAGGAATATTAAAGGTGACTGTCTCCACAAAAACCCCTCCGTTTTGATTTTTTTTGCGTTTTTTTATTGTATCCCTTATGAAATTTTTTATGCTGCAAGAGTTAAAGTAACGTCTGCCATGAATGAAATGAATACAGAACAATAACAAATGGCTTTATTTTGTTAGAAAACCAGGTGAGTTGAAGGCAAAAATGCGTGAAAAAAACAGGATGTTTTTTTAGCTTTTTCGAGCCACGGAGGGCGAGTAAAAAGCGGTAGCATTTTTGACTTCAGCGAACCGTCGGTTTTCTCAAAATAAAAGCCTTGTTATGTTCTGCATTCATTTCATTCATGGTAAGTTGTTCAAGGGAATTGACACACTGCCCGAAAATGGGGCAAGGGAATTGACACGCTGCCGGAAAATGGGGCAAGGTACCATCCTCCTGTCCTACTTGCTGGATTGGCTCTTGACTTCAACCATTCAAAAATGTAATGTAGAAGTATTAAGGCCATTCGCAAATTTATGGAAAAAGGAGCTGTATCAGGTGGCGGAAGGTTTTTGGTATGATAATTTTGCAAACAAATACAAATCCGGAATGACCCATGAGTTCCTGCTGCACTTTAACGTAAGGGATTCAGTGGACAATTTCCGGGGCATTGAACGGTTTATATACGAGGAATTTTTAAAACCGAGGAATTTTTCTATAGTAGCATACTATGACATCTCAAGGGGATTGAGGTTCCTGGAGCCCGGCATGCAGCGTGAGTTCAACAAGATAACCTCTAATGTTGCATCCAATTTATTTATGGCTCCGCCGTCCAAAATATTCCCATTTATTGATTCTGCTCTGAAAAACACAAAAATGGCGTTTTTCATAGACCACATCGAGAAAATAATCCCGTCGGTGGATATTGGCAGCATGAGCATGGAAGAACGCATGTCCCTCATATGGCTTTCGGAATGGTCGGTAAACGGTACGATTTCATCAGCGGGAAGCGTAATTGTAATGATGGCGGACAACCTGGCAGGTGTAAGCAGGGAAATATTAAAATCCTCTTACCGGGTGGAGCCGCTTCTGGTAGGCCTGCCTGATGAAAATCAGCGCCTTGAATACATTAGCTATCTGCTTGAAAAAAGCAGCTTGAAAACCAAAGTAACACCCCAGGAGTTTGCCAAGCTGTCATCAGGACTGTCCAAGAATGCCATAAAAGACATAGCCCTGAGGGCGGAGGCAGAAGATGTGCCCGTAAGTTTTGAGTTTATCAAGGAAAAAAAGCAATCCATTCTTAATAAAGAGTATGGAGATGTCCTGGAATTCATATATCCTGAGATTGGCTTTGAAAATATTGGCGGAATGGAAAAAGTGAAGAACTACCTTTTAAAGAACGTGGTTGAACCGGTAAAGAAAGGCGACCTCCGCCGGGTGCCCATGGGTATATTGCTCTGCGGACCTTCAGGAACCGGCAAAACTCTTTTGGTCAATGCTCTTGCCAAAGCCAGCGGATTCAACTGTGTCAAAATTGATATGTCCCGTATTCTGGGACAATATGTAGGCGAAAGTGAAAAGAACTTCAAGAAGTGCCTTTTGGGGGCACAATCCCAGCAGCCTGTAATAGTATTTGTGGATGAAATTGATACGACCTTCAGAAGGGGCGAAAGCGGTGACAGTGGTGTAAGCAGGAATATTTTCAGTGAATTTTTACAGTTTACCGGTAATACAAATAATAGAGGTAAAATTATTTTCATAGCAGCAACCAACAGGCCCGATCTTTTGGATGTGGCTTTGAAAAGAGCTGGGCGCTTTGATAAAAAAATCCCGATATTGCTTCCTGAAAAGGAGGAAAGGGCAGAGATTTTTTCGGTTATAATAAATAAGTATGGGTTTTTGACAGACGTGACAGATTTCATGCCCTTTGCCGAACTTACCGGTAAATATACCGGTGCGGAAATAGAGTCTGTTGTACGAAAAGCTTATGAAATTGCCTGTGATGCCAACCCGGAAAACCCGGTTCTAACCGAAAGGGTGCTATTTGATGCAATTAACAGGTGCAAACCCAGCACCCAGCAGGTTGAGTTAATGACAATGCTGGCTTTAAAAGAGTGTGAAGATATGGACCTGCTGCCTGAAAAATATGTTGAGTGTCTGGAAAAACAATGAAAAAAGCGGGTTTTAGCCTGTTAACAATCTTATTGCACAGCAGTGGCAATGTGTTATAATAGCAGTATAAAAACCTTGATTTTACATATTGCTGAAAATATTTACCTGTTCAGTTTTTAGCCGGCTTTCTTAAGCAAGCGGCAAAAGGTTGAAATTTAAAAACCAATTATCATAACACAAAAGGCCGATGTGAAGTCTGATTTTAAACGGTCTTATGGGCAGCGAATGCTCCAAAACATAACAGGAGGTAAAAATTATGGGTTTTTTTAGTAGACTAGGCGCTTTAATAAGAGGTTTCTTTGGTTTGTTCATAGGCAGGCTTGAAGAAAAAAATCCTGATATTCTTTTTGAGGATATAAAAAATCAACTGGAGAAAGCCAGGAAAAAAGCCGAAAATCAGATTGTGGAAGTACAGACCAATGCCGAAATGATAAAAATTGAATTGAAAACCGCAGAAAACAAGTTAAATTCGATTCGTGCCAGAATCGAATCAGCAACAAAGCAGGGAAAGAAGGAAGAACTTGTTGAACTGCTTATGCAAGAGGAAGAATACCAGTCGGCATATGAAGCCCATAAGGCTACATATGAATCCGCCATGGCAGAAGTTGCAAAGATCCGTGAAGATTTCAAAATTTTTGAGTCTGAAATGAATGCCAAGCTGAATGAAATAAGAACCTTGAAATCCCAGGCGAAACTTGCAAATTTCAAGGAAAATATAAATGCGATGAACTCCAAATTCGCTTCTCATGAAAATCAAATAAGCCGGATTAATGAAGACTTAGAGCGTGCAAGGGAAATCGTAAACAAAAAGACAGCCCGTGCAAATGCCATGGAATCTTTGAGCAGTGATAACATTGACATGAAACTGAAACGTCTCGATATGAACTCTGCAAGGGACAGGGCTCTGGCCAGGGCTGAAGCCATGCTTGGCGGAGATAAGGGTTTTGAGGTAAAGGAGAAAATCGATAACAAGGCAAGTAATCTGGAAAGCTGATTAATGCTTTATTAACATAAGTTCGGGAGTAACCATGAAGTTTAAATTGTTGGCGAGCGCACTCATGGATAAAAGGAATATAGGTGTATTGCTTACTTCGGAAGCTTTTGTTTATTTAATTCAAAACATGGCTCCGGATAGAATTGCACCCGGTCCTGCCTTATATGCCGCAGGTTTTGCGGTATATGCAGGTTTTGTGATTTATAGTACACTGGATAAGCGTTTTGTAGACAACTTTTTGCACAGGCAAAAGGTGAAAACTATCAAAATGCTGAACAATACCTGTCTTAAACTTTTTGCAACAGCTAAAAAATATACCAATGCCGTGTATTATAAAAAGCTGAAAAAAGTCATGGACGACAGGAATGAAATATTTGAATCCTTTTTCCGCGGAAGTCAAAGCGAGTTGAAGGAGAACATTGTGGAGAAGACTTTGAACCTGGTGGTTTCATATATTAAATTGCTTACCAACTTTTGCATCCGAAGCAGAGAACTTGCCCATGTAAAAATTGATGAAATTATTACCCGATTAAACGAGAATACAAGAAAAATTAATTTTATAAATGACCCTGATGTAGCGCAAAATATAAGCCAGATGATTGAACTCGACCGTAAAATTATTTCAAGAGTCAATGAAGAAAAAAATGAGCTGGAAAAAATAAGAACCAAACTAGATTTTATGGAAAGCAGCATCGGGATGTTCAAACACCAAATCATATCAAACATTGAGTCCAGTGAAACGCTGAACCATTTGGACGATGTAATCGTCGAAGCCATGGCTCTTGACAGCGTTCTTGAAAGCAGGAAAAAAAATCGTCTCCGTATTTGAAAGGAGAGACTACAAAATAGAGTGCTAATGTCTTTGTGCGCCGATGAATAATGGCAGGAAAGCACTCTATTTATGCTTTTTTGCGCAATTTTAGTGTGTTTTTTAGAATATAATTTCCTTCAGGGGTGTTATAATGCAAAATGAGCCGTTAATTCAAAACCGGTTAAAAGACAATATTACAGTTGAGATATCAGAGGACGAGCTTACTGCTTTTGTCACCATAACAGCAACCGAGTCTGAACTTGAAAACGACAGGTCCAAGTTTTTAAAACTTGTACTTCAGGCTCTTTTTGACAAAGGTGTTGTTTTTGGTGTCTATCGGGACCTGGCCAACAGGCTGACTGTAAATCAAAAATTCATAGCAGCCCAGGGAGTTGCACCTGTTGACGGGGAAGATTCAAAGGTTGATTTGTATCAACTAAAGAAGGTAAAGCCTGAGCTGAAGAAGGACGGCAATGTTGACCAATATGAGTTGAGCCTTATAAACATGGTAAAAAAGGGTGAATGGCTTGCCACGAGAACAGAACCTACTTCAGGAATTCCGGGAACTTCAGTAAGAGGCAAAAAAATTCCTGCCAGGGACGGAAGGAAAATTCCACTTGAGTATGACAAAAAAACCGTTGTTGAAGAATATAAGGACGGGGTTACCCATTTGTATGCCGCAATTGACGGGGCGGTGCACTTCCACGACAATATGTTGGGTGTGTCCAACCATCTTGAGATAGGCGGCAATGTGGGTTTCAAGTTTGGCAATATTAAATTTGATGGCTACGTAACCATCAAAGGTTCGGTTGAAGACAATTTTTCGGTAATAGCCGGCAAAGACATAGAAATATTGGGTCCCTACGGTATTGGCCAGGTAAAGGAAATAGCAAGCAATGAGGGAAGCATATACATAAGGGGGGGCATTGCCGGCAAGAATCAGGCTGTAATAAAGGCTAAAAAGGATGTATATACAAAATATGTATCCGATGCAACAATTATCTCCGAAGGGGACGTGCATATCGGCTTATATGCCATAAACAGCACAATAACTGCAAAGCAGGTAATAATCGACTCCCCGGCAGGTCAGATTATAGGGGGGCAGGTTAATGCGGAAATAAGAGTTGTTTCGCCCATAATAGGCTCGCCTACCGAAAGACGAACGGTTGTCATTATAAAAGGATTCAGCCGTGCAGCCCTTTTGTCGGAGCTTGAAAATCTGGATGCGGAAATACGTTCGTTGCGCAAAACTCTTGCAAACTCAGATTTCATGAAGCCAAAAGATATTTTGAACCTTAACCGGCAATTGCACGAATTGTTGGAAAAAAGCAATCAATTAAACAAGTACCTCAAGGCAAAAGGCGAAGGCGAGGTATGCATAAAAAGCAGGGGGTACCCTAATGTAAGAATACAGATAAAGGACCTGGCCATAGAATTAAAGAATGAGATACTTGCCACAACATATTGCATTATTGATGATACCCTGAAAGAATTTTAAAAAACCATACCAGGAACTATTGAAGTTGAGGTTGCCATGAATATATTTTGCGGAACAGATATTGTTGAAATCAACAGAATTGAAAAGGCCCTTGAAAGAAACGGCTCATCTTTCAAATCAAGAGTCTTTACTGAAAATGAAATACTTTATTGCGAAAGCAAAAGCAAATCAAAATATAAAAGCTATGCTGCCCGTTTTGCGGCAAAGGAAGCAGTATCCAAGGCTTTGGGAACGGGTATTGCAGAAGGTGTAGCGTTGAAAGACATTGAAGTAATTAATGATGACAGGGGAAAGCCCTATGTAAAGCTTTCAGGAAAAGCCCGGGAGCTGTTTGACAGCATTAGTGGCGCCGGTATATCCCTGAGTTTGTCCCATAGCGATAATTATGCGGTTGCTTTTGCAATCATCAGGACAGTAGATAAACAGGTTTAGATAAGCGTTTTTAAAAAAGCATCAGTTTGGTAGTTATTGTTCAGATATAGTATTAAATGAGATTTTCCACCAGAGTCACTGTGTTTTCAGCGGCATAGGGTCTTGCAAGAAATTTCGCCATTTCCTTCATTTGATTCAGTCTGAGGGGGTTTTCAATAGTTTCCTTGATTATGATATCCATATCCGTGTATTTCCATATCCTCACCGCACAACCCATGTTGAGCAGGAACTGGGCATTGTCTTCCTCATGGCCAGGAATCGGTGAAACGATAAATATGGGAAGGACTTTGACCAGAGATTCCGCCAGAGTCATTCCCCCGGGTTTTGTAATGATAAAATCGGAAACCTCCATGTAATCGGCCACTCTATCGGTATAGCTTATAATTTTTATGGGTTTTCCCATTTCAGAGGCAAGCTGTTTTAATTCATTTTCCTTCCGGTTGTTTTTCCCTGTTATCACTATTATCTGATGATCCAGGTCACTCTCTGCGAGGGAACGGATTGAATCGATCATTTTCCCGAAACCCAGGCTGCCCCCCATTACAAGAGCGGTATATTTCCTGTCCTCCAGATTGAATTCCTCAATAAGCTTGCTTCGTTCCTTCTTTTCAAGAAACTTATCAGATACCGGTATCCCGTACGGGAAAATTTTTCCCTCAGGAATTCCCCTTTTAACCATATCATACTTCATGTATTCGTGAGCAACTACATATGCATCAATAAAATCGTACAGCCAGAAGGAATGTACGTTGAAATCCGTTAATGTGGCTATAATTGGAATGGTCATTCCTTTTTTTGTTTTGAAGCGTGACATAAACTGGAGGGAGAACGGGTGGGTGCATATGATGGCATCTGGCTTGAAATCTTCAATCAAATCCATCATTTTAAAAGACAATAACTGACTTACTTTACTGCTGAAGTCATAAATATTGTCACCTGTCTCTGAACGCTTGTACAGAATTCTATAAAGTTGCGGCGTAGTTTTAATTGTGCTCAAATAGCTGCCCACAACAATCTTGTCAAGTACAGGATTAACATACTTTAAAGCATCAATTATCATATGTTGTGAGCCGGGATATTTGGTCTCAAAACATCCCTTTATGGCTTCTGCAGCCTTTAAGTGTCCTCCGCCTACAGATACGGTCAAATATAATATCCTCATAAACGCCTCATAAAACAACTTTAACCACAATTTCAATAAATATTATATTCTTTTTTACTCATGTACGCAATCAGATGAAATAAAAGCATTCCATACATTTTACAGGCGGTTAGTGTTCAGGCACCTGTCATGAACAATCAGCTCAAATACTGCTTTTACGGCAAGGTATAGGCGCTCTGCAGGCGGTATTGGCACATTTCTTCCTGAGCCGCGTTGTTTTGTTGCTTCACATTGTGAAAATTGGTTACATTTCCTTTGCTTCATCCTGAGCCGTATTATTTTTTGGCTCGTCCGGCGAGCTTTCGCAATGGTCCCCGGTGCATTTCAACATGTACCTCATGCAGTTCCAGGTCTTCCCGGGGAGCATCCGCCATTAACCTGCAGTTTATCCCCTTAAGATCGGCAATTACCTGGCTGCCTTCCTCTTTAACCGCCACAACCTTGAATATAACGTCAGAACCATACGATTTTCGGCATACTATATCTCCTACTTTTATATCACACATAACAACCACCTTTATATGAAGAACCAAAATCCCCGGGCATGCCTCAAGCCCTTTAAAATACAAGGATTTTGCATTCTATTTTAGAATTATTTCTTACTCTATAATATGCACAATGGAAAGAAATATTTACATAATGCCAGGTTTAAAATTCTCACATAATAAATTTAAGAATTACCAGCAGGATAACGCCGGGAACACCTAAAAATCCAACTATCAGGGCTGTTCCGAAATTCAATGCGAGACTGAAATTAAAGAAGCTCCCGATTAAATTGATCAGTATGATGGCAATTCCGCCAACAACAGCATTGTATATCAGTTTCAGCAATATTTTGATGGGAATAAGGAAAGCCCGTCCAATCAGAAATAAAAGCAAAATACCCACTGCGTAGGCAACAATAACACTTAGTTCTATAGCCATATCCTCACACCTATCTTAAGGTTATTAACAAATAATGCAGGCAAACATAAAGCGTTTTGTTTGCTCCAGTCATAAGCTACCGATTTTAATACAACTATATAATAATATATATAATATTATGAGGATTTAGTACAAATGAATTCCCAAAAAGTATTCAGGTTGAACTTTGCATACAATATATGGTACCAGGAGATAACTTCCTGCGGAATATATACATATTGAACCGGTTTGATTTGCTTTCGGGAAATATTATTCAGCAAAAAAAAGACGCGGCCAATGACATTTTAAGCTCCTTCCGGTTACAGTGCCTCTTTTTTTAACCTTTTTTCAGAATGGCACGCATCAGCTGATCAACCTGTTAATGCCGGCTCTAAGACCGCGTCTTTTTGCTTCCCGCATTAAATATTCATACTTGGCTTCGCAGGCTTTAATGCTGTATATGTAGTGATCAATGATTTCTTTTTCCTTTGCTTCTTCAAAGTTCATTTTGGCGCAGTCCAAAGCTCTCTTGGCTTCATCTATCATGTTCAGAAGCTCAACTTCTTCGCTTGCCTGTTCCACCTTTTTCTCCGTAAAAACATTCATAAGCTTTAATATAAAACCGTTTTGATTTATTTTCTGCAGTTTTTCAGCATTGGCATTCATAGGTACACCTCCTTTTGCAATGCAACCTGGAACCCTGTCCGGAACGTCAAACCGGATGAATTTTCAGGTCATTAACTTTTGGAATTCCTCATTTTGCTTGAACCACTCAATATGCAGTCAACATAGCTGCCACTTTTTAAAAGTTTCCTGGTTTTAATAATTATAGACAGCAATTTTACATAATATTCAATTTCTACATTGCCTTTATTGAAAAACGTGATGATTATCTCTGTGTTTACGCCGAAAAACCCTGAAGCAACGGTGTAGCAAAGATGCTCCGGTTTTGTATGAAAAACAAGTTTATGTATTAATTATTACCCGGAAAATATCTTGAACTAACTTGCATGCAAAAAATGTGAAAAAGTCAAAACACAGTTTAATATGAATATTTTTCATTAACCAACAAAAAATAAAAGATATGAAAATCCAAATATATAGGGAAATTTCATTTTGCCGGTTTGGGTTCAAACATACTCAAATCAGCCTTAACTACATTCTGGGAGGAGGATTTTATTGTTAAGGAAATTAAAATTCATACTTATCTTAACCATTATATTCAGTATGTTTACACTTAGCCGGTATTTCATTGTTGCCGGACCTGCCCTTTACCCGGGGAACTATGGTGAAGAGGTAAAAAGCCTTCAGCAAAGACTCAAAAACTGGGAATACTATGACGGTACAGCTGATGGATTCTACGACCTGGATACATTTTTAGCAGTCAGGCGTTTTCAGGAATGCTACGGTTTATACCCCAGCGGCATAGCAGACTCGGACACTTTAGCAGCTATAGGTCTGAGAAAGTATGTAAAAGCAGGTACAGCTTATGCTCAGGGAACTCAAATAAGCAATGAACAGCTTTTAGCCCGTGCAATAAACGGTGAAGCCAGAGGGGAACCTTACGAAGGCCAGGTGGCGGTAGGAGCTGTTATTTTGAACAGAACCCGGGACCCTAAATTTCCAAATACCATCGCAGGAGTGATCTACCAACCAGGAGCCTTTACCGCCGTATCCGACGGACAGATAAATGTTCCCATCGACCCCAACTCCACAGTGGTCAAGGCGGCAAGGGATGCTCTAAACGGGTGGGATCCCACCAACGGATGCCTTTACTACTGGAATCCGGCTACAGCTACAAGCAAATGGATTTGGAGCAGAAAAATAATTACAAAAATAGGGAAGCACAATTTTGGAATATAATAAATGCCTGGAGGAAAATAAATTATGGGATTCAGAGAAAAACTGCTTGATTTTAAAAGGCGATTATCCGACAGAAAAATGTACAGCATTGTAATTGTTGTAATAGGCGCTGTTGCAATCTGGGGTTTATCCCAGTACAGACAAGCCATAAGCCTGCAGCAGAAGCTGGACAACATGTACAACAGGGCTTTTTATGATATGCTTGGATATGTTAACAATGTGGAAACACTGCTTGTGAAATCCTTGATAACATCAACCCAGGAAAGAACAGCGGCAACTTTGCAGGAAGCATGGCGCCAAGCCAATCTTGCCCAGGAGAACCTCGGCCAGATACCGGTACCTCAACACATTCTGGCAAATACGTCCAAATTCTTATCTCAGGTGGGAGATTTCTCATATGCTTTAAATAATCAGACCATGTACGGAAAGCAATTGTCAGATGAACAATATAAAACAATTGAACAGCTTCACGGGTTTGCCCTGTCTTTGCAGGAAAGCCTGGCGGATCTTCAAAACAAGCTGGCTACCGAAAGGATAAAGTGGGGCGATTTGGCCGCAAAGGGTAAAGGAGTCTTTAACAAAGCATCCTCCGAAATGCCGGAAGAGCAATTTACCGACATTGACAAGACCTTCCAGGAATATCCGACACTGATTTATGACGGGCCTTTTTCAGACCACCTTACTACAATTGAGCCAATGGGCCTTACCGGCGACATGCTGAATTCGGAGCAGGCAAAGCAATCTGTAGTGGACTTTTTCGGTGCTGATAAAATAAGACAGATAAACTTTAGAGGTCCCAATGAAAATGGAGCAATCAAAACCTTCTCCTACCAGGTCCTGTTTAAGGATCGGCCTGATGAAGAAGATGCTGTTATAGATATAACCCAAAAGGGCGGCCATGTATACTGGGCCCTTCGGCACCGCCCGGTACCCCAGGAAATCCTGAAGATGGAAGAGGCAAAAGAAGCCGGAAAGCGTTTTTTGGAGGAACACGGCTTTGGCAGCATGGTTGACACATACTATATAAAGGAAGACAACATGGCGACCATAAACTATGCCTACAAACAGGGAGATGTAACAGTTTATCCCGACCTTGTAAAGGTCAAGGTCGCTCTGGACGATGGGGAAGTGCTGGGCATTGAATGCAAAGGTTATTTGTATTCACATAGGGAAAGGGAAATTCCCGAAGTTAAATTCAGCCCGGAGGAAGCCCGTAAACTGATAACACCCCGAATGGAAGTTTTAAGCACGGGACTTGCAATAATACCTACAGACTACAAAACGGAAATTTTCTGCCATGAATTTAAAGGAAAGCTGAATGACCGTGAATTTTTGGTTTATATAAATGCTGAAAACGGCCATGAGGAAAAAATCCTGATAATTCTTGACACACCTAACGGGATACTTACAATGTAGATAATTGGTAGATGAGTTTGTGCTTTCAAATGATATTACGAACCGAATATATATGATTGCGTATAAGCAGCAATGAACAGAACAATACGAAGTTAAAAATCTTTCAGAAAAGCTGCTGCAAGCCTTGTTAAAAACTTGCAGCAGCTTTTTAATTACAACCCGAATTTGGAAACCGCCGCTTCTGGATCCATACCGTGTTTTACAACCTCACATAAGGCTTTTTGATATGCAATTGGATCCGGCCTTTGAATTGCGTTTCTTCCAAATACTACTCCCCTTGCTCCTTCTTTTATTTCTTTCTGCGCAAGGATGAGAGAATCTACGGGATTCGGGGTAGTGTGT
>DUMO01000039.1 GCA_012839865.1 Clostridiaceae bacterium | reverse complement strand
TTACCGCTGCAAGATATACTGCCCCAGGTCTTTCGGAACCATTGAAACCCCATACGGCTTTCGGTGTATACGGGTTCATATCCATAGTTTCACTGCCATAGCACCAGCAAGGGGTTACGGTAATTGATACACCTACACCCTCCCTGGCAAATTTGTCATCGCAGGCAGCCGCCTCTGCGGCTCTTCCTATTGTAGAATCTGAAATGACACATTCGACCGGTGCCCCGCAGGGGTGCCGCAAATTTTCAGTAATTAATTTTTTAACACTTTCAGCCATTTGCATAGTCTGGCCTTCCAGAGATTCGCGAGCGCCTCCCAGTCTTGCATCAATAACGGGCCTTATGCCTACTTTCGGCAGCCTGCCAATAAGGCGGTTTACACAATTATTATTGTTTGACATTTTCTTTAACGTAAAACATATAAATTCCCTGAATGCACTATAAAGAAACTTGTTTACCTTAAACATCGTAACCGCTTCCGAAAATAATTATTTTTTATGGATTTCATATATCCTTTTATTCAGAAATATTTTGTGAAAGGTGTTATGATAGGAGCCATAAAAGGCTGAGAATTATTCAATATCAAAAGATGCAGATATTTATATATTTTTGACGGATATTTTCATTCCTGAAAACAAATTAGATTTCTATATTAATTCAAATAACAATAAAAGGAGGTACTTTCTATGAAGTCCAGAATAACAAAGATAATATCGGTGCTATTGTGTGCTGTAGTGTTATTATCGATGTTTGCTGCATGCGGTGGTGGAGGTTCAACAAAACAAACAACAGGGTCAACCCAGTCCGGCAGTGCAACAACCGGTGGTACTGCGGCTACAACCGAACCAGGCGGTTCAAGCTCATTGGATTTCCCAATAGTAAGCAAACCTATTACCCTTACTGCCATGACTCCAAGAGCTGCAGTTCAGGCAGAATTCGGGACAATGTACGTGTGGCAGGAAATTGAGAAGCTAACTAATATACATATTGAATGGCTCGAAGTGCCTGCTGCAAACATTGCTGAGAAAAGAAACCTTGCAATTACAAGCGGTGAGTTGCCTGACTTTTTCTTCAAATGTGCGTTTGGGCTGAGTGATGTTCAGACATATGGATTTGAAGGCATATTTGTACAACTGGATTCATTGATAGAAAAGGTCGGCCCAAATTTTGCCAGAGCACTTGAAACTTACCCGGATGTCGCAAAAGGCATAAGAGTAGCTGACGGCCACATATATTCTTTGCCGTACATTATGGATGTAATGGCTACAAGAATTATATCCAAAATGTTTATGAATAAAAAGTGGCTGGATCAGATAGGAAAAGACATGCCCACAACTACCGATGAATTGTATGAAGTCCTGAAAGCAATAAAAACCTCGGATGCAAATGGAAATAATACAGAGGATGAGATTCCGCTTACAGCTCCAAACTACAATCAGATACAATGGACTCTGCGAGGCGCATTTGGACTTGGAAACAGGGGAACCTCCTGCGGATTTATTGATATGGATGAATCAACCGGCAAGGTAAGGTTCTGGCCTGCAGACCCAAGATACAAGGATTTCCTTATGTATGTCAATAAATTGTTTACCGAAGGGCTCATAGATCAGGACCTTTATACAGGAACGAATGTAATTGGCAAAATTCCACAAAATATAATCGGAGCATTTGTGCAGATAAATCACAATCCCATTACAGGTACAATATATGAAGAGGATTTTGAAGGGCTTCCCGGTCCCCTGACAGGACCTTATGGGGATAACCTCTGGTCTGCTGTAAATGCGCAGCTATGGAACCCGGGCGCTTTCGTAATGACCAATGTGAACAAATATCCTGAAGAAACCATGCGCTGGGTGGACTTTTTGTATAGCCCTGATGGCATGCAGCTTTTCTTTGTGGGAAAAGAAGGGGAAACATGCTATGTGGATGAAAACGGCAACTATAAATACATTGCTGAAATAGAAAGGAACCCGAACGGTCTTACATTCGACCAGTCCGTAGGCCAGTATTTTGCCTGGGCAGGTCAGGGAAATCCAAGCATAGCGATAGAAAAGTATTATAACAGCGCAGAAATGCTTCCGCTTACCAGAAAAGCTGCTGAAAACCTTGCTCCCTATATAAATAAGGAGGGATGGGCTGCTTTTGCGTATACCAAAGAGGAAACAGAAAAGAAAGTACCTATCGATACTCAGTTGAATACTTATGTGAATCAGATGACAGCCCAGTTTATTACAGGTGAAAAACCTTTTACAGAATGGGATGAGTATATAAATCAACTGAAATCCATGGGTCTTGAGGAGTCAATGCAGATAACTCAAGCTGCTTATGAGAGGTATAAGTCAAAATAATAGCAGTATGATAAAACTGACTGGCATAAAGTGAGATTGAAATATAAATATTAAAAAATTTATATTGATAGTTTTTAACTTGAGGCCGTTAGTTCGTTACAAGCAAAATAAAAATTTAGGGGGCTTTTTGCCCCCTAAACCTGAAACTGATAACAAAATATGTGATAATATTGCATAAAATAACAAATAGTTGTAATATTAAAATGGTTTAAATATATAGAAATTGAGGAGTAAGCATCATATGAAGCTAACAATAAATGATATTGCCAAACTCTGCAATGTGTCCACGGGAACAGTAAACAGAGCCCTGCACAATAAACCTGGAATAAGTGAGAAAACTAAAGCGAAAATTCTTGACATTGTCAAAGAGCTTGATTATCGTCCGGATTATTATGCAAGGACTTTGGCAAGCGGGAAAACAGACACAATAGGAATTATCCTTCCTAATGTGGAAAATGAGTTTTTTGCAATGTTGTTTAGCGAGGTGGAAAAAATTTGCTGGGAATACGGCTACCTGATGAACCTTGCACTAAGTAATGATGATGCGGACAAGGAAGAAAAATATATTTTGTCTTTTATCGACAGGAAAGTTGACGGGCTGATTTTATTCCCTGTAAACAATGATGCCACCTATGTAAAAAAGGCAATTCAAAATGATATTTCGACTGTTATTGTTTTAAACGATTTGGAAGATGTTGATACCAATGTTGTGAAAGTCGATGAATATAACGCTGTATCAAAAACCGTTCAGTACCTGATTGATATCGGACATAAAAGAATTGCTTATATAAACGGGTATTTTCACTATTCGCCAAGATATAACTCATACATAAACGATCAACGTTATCAGGCGTTTAAGGATACAATGGTATTGAATCATATAATGTATGAAAAAGAAAACTATATGGAGGCCACTCCGCATCTTAACGATGAGATAAACAGGATTATGCTTAAGAATATAGTATGCAGAGAAAACAAGCCTACTGCCATGGTCTGCCTGCAAGACAGAATTGCATTGTGGGTAATGATGGAATTGGAAAAAATGGGCTTGAAAGTACCTGATGATATCAGTATTGCAGGCTTTGACAATATTAATGAGCTAAATTATGTAAAACCACTGCTGACAACTACTCAAATGCCAACAAAGGAAATTGCTCATACAGCTGTTTCAATACTTGTTGACGATATTTCAAATAATAGATGCGGTAATAAGAAAGTGGTTCTGGAAACCAGGTTCATTGAGAGAGATTCCTGCAGAAGGATTTGAAAACGGAGGATTTACATGAGACTTCCTGAAATTTACCTTGCTATTGACAATTGCTTTGCCTCGAAAAGATGGACAAAACCTTTGGAGTGGATGGAAGTAATCAAGGATCTTGGCGTCTGGTTCGTGGAAGCTAGTGCAGACAATGAATGTGATCCCTTATATACTTCAATTGAATATCTTGAGGACTGGACAGATGAGGTAAACAAGTGCACCAGTAAAACAGGTGTAGAAGTATCAAGCTTATATTCCGGACACGGCACCTATGCCACTCTTGGGCTTGCACATACAGATATTCGTATAAGAGAAAAATTTCTTAATGAATGGCTAAAGAAAATGGTAGATACCTGTGTAAAGGTGGATGCCGGTTTGGGCTTTTTTTGCCATGCTTTTCCCGTAAGTGTACTGATGGACCCTAAAGCTTATGAATCTTATGAAAGGGATTTATATAACAAGCTTGCTGAACTATCGAAATACGCAAGCGGAAAAGGACTTAAGTTTATTTCTTTGGAGCAGATGTACTCCCCCCATCAGATTCCCTGGACTATCAAGGGCGCTGAATAGCTAATAAAAACAGTTTCAGGAAAAGACAGTCCTTTTTATATTACGATAGATACCGGACACCAGTCAGGTCAAAGAAAATTCCTCAAGCCAGACAGCAGCAGGATTGGTGAATACATCAAAACCATAAAAGAAAAACGTGAAGTATGTGGAATATGGCTTGGTTCAGAGTATGCAGATAAAATCCTGGATGATGCAGTCAATACGCCGGAATTAAGCATAGAAAGCCAGATTATAAAGATAGAAAAGGACATGGAAAAGTATCCATATTTATTTGCTGAGTATGAAGATGGAGATACATATGCATGGCTTGGCAAGCTTGGGTGCTATTCACCGATTATCCACTTGCAGCAGACAGACGGTAATTCATCTTCTCACAGGCCATTTACCCAGGAATATAACAAGACCGGTATTATTGATGGCGGAAAAGTACTAAGGGCTATTTATGACTCCTATATAAACGGAGCACCAGACGGTTTCCCCCCGAAATGTGAAAAGCTGTACCTCACTCTGGAGGTTTTTTCCGGAACTGCGGATTATAACAGAGATATCCTTTTTAGATTAAAAAAGTCGGTTGAGTACTGGAGACAATATATAAAAGAAGACGGCATGAGGCTGGATGAAATTATTTCGCAAATCTTATAAGTTATTTGAGCTGAATTCAGGCAGGATATCGTACTGGCCGTCATCATGCATATCTATGGTATGCAAAAGCAAATAAAACACAGTCTTATATAGTATGTTAAGAGACTATGGTTTTTAATATTTTCTATTCAAGCATTACAAGTGTATCTTAACCCAATAGACCTGACCTTCGCTTGTATTTGGCCTTAATAAATAGCAAGAGGTGTTTGTCGGATGTTTATTAAGAAGAATACATTATTTGCACTATTAACAATATGCATTATTTCAATCGGATTTATCATTTTAACAGGGTGCAATAACGATAAAAAAAGTATATTCAGGGAGGACGAGAGCTTGGTAACAATAGAAAATGATATGATATCCGTATCCTTTTCAAAAAAAGACGGCTGTATTGTAAGCATTTACGACAAAATTAAAAATATTGAGTTTATAGACTACAGGGAGAATACAACCCCCTTCAGGATTGACTGGAAAAGCATAATGGATGGAAGCTTCGAAACATTCTCTTATCAGCAATATTACGGAAGGAGGTAAGGAAGACTATCTTGCCCACAACTATGCTACGGGATATCTGATTAATGATCCCATAAAAAATTTTTCCATTCCCGGGGAGGGTTTGAGATTTGCTCCTTATCCCGATGGAATTGACGGTTCAACCATGCAGTTTTTTGCTTATTTTGGAAAAAACAAAGGTGGTTTATACTTCTGCACAGATGATGGCGAATACCATAGAAAATGGTTTAACTGTGTAACAAACAAGTATAAACTCTTTGAAGCTGCCATAATGCATGGAAATGAGGATATCGGCCCCAAAAAGGGAATGGAAGTCAAGTATCCGACAGTTGTGAAGCTTCTTGAGGAAGGCTCCTGGTATGAAGCTGCAGATATCTACAAAGAGTGGGCTACAAAACAGGAGTGGTGCCAAAAAGGCATACTGGCGGATGCGGATGAGAATAATAAATCAAAGTGGCTGCTGGAGGATGTTGGGCTTGTAACCTTTGGAATTGAAGCAGCCTACGACAGAAGCGGATGGATAAAAAGGTACAGTGAGTCAACAGGAGCTCAAATTTTTCACATTTTAGGACCGGATTGGGCTTTTTCAGGCCAGAATTACTATAACCATATTCCCGGAGGCTATAAAGACTGGTTTCCAGCGATGTTCAACAAAAAAAATATCAGCACGATAAGAGAACTTGGAGACAAGTTTGCGCCCTTTGAATTGGACTACATAATAAACATTAAAGGTGCTGATTCAAACTTATCTCAAAAAGCGCTTCTGGTTTTTCCGAAACCCTTGAGAACAAAGGGAGCAAAGGACTTCAACTTCCTCTGTCCGGTAGCGGAGTTTACAAAGGATTTGCATATAAGGCGCGATGAGAGGCTTGCGGCTGATTATGACATAGATGCTATGTACTATGATATTTCTGCAAACAACACACTTCACGCATGTATGGATCCGAACCATGGTCATACAGTTGGTGCAGGCAGCGAGATTACCAGGGCATACAGGAATACTTTTCTGGATACCAAGACTGCAATGAATAAAGCTTCGAACAAATATATTCCCCAGGGAACTGAAACAATAACAGAAGCCTTTATTGATGTACTGGATTTTTATCAGGCGAGAGCTGAAACAGGCCATGCATGTGTTTACGAAGGAAGCAATTTCAGACAATTGATACATTCATATGCCGCTGAAAAAATACCAATGTTCACATATGTCTATCATGAATACGGTCCTGTAAGAATGGACGGATGGGGAAGGCTGGCTGAAGAAGCAGGAACCTTGTTTTATAAAACCGTGGCACAGGTTTATCTCTGGGGCGGCTTGTATGAACTGAACTATGAATATAGTCCCATGGAGATGCTGGATGGCAGGGAAAATCCAATAAATGAGCATTATGCGATTATTGAATCCAGAAAATATGAATTTGTTCCGGAAAGAGCGTCATATGTCGGACAATTTGCAGATTTAAGAACCGGAGAGGGTAATAAGTACCTTGCCTATGGAACCTTGTTGAGACCCCTGGAATTTGAGTGCGGGAAAATCGAACTTGACTGGTACATATACAATGTTCCTACCAAATGGCCGCAGTATTACAATTCAAGAGGAAAAGAAATTGTTGATTGTATAGTTCATTCAGCATGGAAATATAAAGACGAAAGTATAGGATTGTTTTTTGCCAATGTTTCTGATAGCGAGCAAAAGGTTAATACCGTTATTGAACTTGGCAAGTATGAATTAAAAGGAAACAAATTTTCAATACGGGTTGTAATGGATGGCAAATCCGAGGATTTAGGGCAGGTAACCAAAAAAGAACCTAAAGAATTGGAACTTACATTACCGCCAAGAACTGTAGTTATGGTTGAGATAAGGTAATTGCAAAATTGATAAGGCTCTGTTAACTTAGTATGAAAGAAATGAGACCTGAAAGACCTCTGGTAGGTTAAAAAGGAAAAAAACCTACAATGGAAACTACTAGATGTAAGATAACACGAAAAAAAGAAAAGTGCAAGGCC